>CANRAL010000006.1 GCA_947628585.1 uncultured Bacilli bacterium
CTTTCTTTGGGGTAAGGGGAAGTCTGCCCTTTTTTTAATATTTTTATAAAATAAATTTTATTTTTTCTTTCAGACTACGCTCCTCAAATTAATAAAGTTAACCTATTATATAACAAATTTATGCTTTTTTAAAGAGATTAAATGAATAATCACTTTAATTAAATTTGTTGATATTTCTAGATCTTAAACTTTTTAAACTGATTTTATTTTTTTATTTAACGATTTTATCTATTTGTTTTATTACTTTATTTTTTAGTAGTTTATTGTATAGAAAAAAACATATATGGTAATCCACATACCCGTAAAGGTAATATGGATTACTCTTCATATGGTTTTTCATATATTATATATTCATAATAAAACCTACCATTTTCATTTCTTTTTTCTATCATTTTTAAATATTTGTATCTTTTTAACTCATTTAAGATCTTCCTTATTATATCTTTACCTTCAATACAAATACTTGATAATCCCATTAATGAAAAATTCCAATTATCTGATAAAGATAACATCATTGAAAGTAAACCCTTGGCTTTTAAAATTAACCTTTTATCTTTAAAATGATAATTACTCATTACTGTATAACCTTCTTCTTTTCTAATTTTTTCATATTTTTTTCCATTTCTTTGCATAAAAAAATTGTGTTTCCACAATTCGTTTTAATTATTTTCTAAATTATTTAGCTCTTCAATTACTTCTTCTATTGATTTTTTAGGTGTTAAATCAATATAACTATCTTCTTTTAATTTATTATCATTTCCATAAAGAATATAATCATTAAATAGCCCTAAATTTTTACAAGAACACCAGATCTCTTTATTAATTTTTTTATTTTCTATTATATCATTACACTTCTTACATTTAATTTTCATCGTTAACATCTAAATTGTGAAAAAGTAAATTGTACTTACTCTCTAACACATATTTGAAATCTATCTGCAAGTCCATATAAATCTAATATTTGTTTAACATAATATCTGGTTCTATCAGAGCTTAAACATCCTTCTACATATATATTTGCATTTTTTAATTTTATTGGGGTTATTAAATATGAAGATATATTGCTTAAAATTGGATCTTTTTCATTATATCTTTGTTTAGAAGTTGCTTTATGAATAGTATTATCAATAGTTGCTGTATTTAAAATTGTTGGATCGATATCATATAATATTTCACAAACCAACGGTAATAGCTCGCACCATTTTGTAACAGAATATTCTTTACCATCATAAATCATATTTTCCAAGGTTGTTCCACTCATTGGTGTAACTATATCAGACAAAGAATAAATACCATCTTCAAAATCATTAGATGCCTCTCTTGATTCATATTCACGTTCTCTTTTTAACGGACCTACAATTTCTCTACAAGCTCTTGATGAAATTTCTTCGTTTCTTTTTTGAATATCAGATTCTTTCCATGTTTTATAGAATGCAACTGATGAAGTAATAACAAATTGTACATTTTTTAAATTTTCTACTTTTTCTTCCCAAGGTTTGTTTGAATTTTTAGAATTATAGCTACCGGAAATTGGAGCTAAATTGCCAATACAATTTAAATAAGTATTGTAAATTCTATTAGTTTCATCTTCACCACCTAGGTAATCAACCCACCATTTTGTCCTAGTTTGAGGCATTAAATGTTCAATAGTTATTTTATTAAGTTTTACAGGAATATTATTTTTTTCTATAAGTTCCATTTTATATAATAGTGCTCTTGCATATGCAATATATACAGAGTTTTTTAATTGATTTTTAAATTCTTCATCTGATGGAAATCTACTAGCAGGTGTAGGGCTGTTTGACAATTCAAATAAAATATTATCGTAATTTAATTCAATTATTTCACCTTGAATTTTTTCTACTAAACCATAAATAGTACTACGTAATGCTCCTCCACCTCCAGATGGTGATACAATTCTATATCTTAGCATAAAATCACTTAATAAATTCATTATTTTATATAATTCATCTTTATTAGAATTATATAATTTTTCAAATAAAACTAAATATAAAGGATATAAATCATCAGTTTTTAATAAATTTAATATTTCTAAAATTATATTAATTTTTTCATCTGGACATTTATTAGCAACTATCCATGAATAAAATTCAGAATATTTTAACATATCATTAAGTACTTCAACATGAGGTGATTTATTTGTATCAAAATAATCTTTAAAAGACTTATAAATATTATCATTTACCACATCCTCATATATTTTTGTTATTAAATAATATTTTGCAAATTTTGATATATTATCATTGCCTAATTGTTGTTCAAGTTTTATCCAATAATTATTATATAGCTTTTCTTGCTCAATACTAGTAGACGCTAACAATAAATAATTTCTAATTAAATCTGAAGGTTGTAATTTTTTACCAGTTGAATTAATTTTTTCAAATACAGTTTGAACTTTACTTAAATCATCGGATATTTCCAAATTTACATCTACAATTTCCAATTTTTGAATTGCATCATATATATTTTGAGGTTCAACTTCAGATTCTTTTAATAATGTTAAAAACCTTTTATAGTTTTTTATTACATTTGATTGTTGATCTATTTCTTGTAAATTTCTTCCATCTATAACAGCACTAAATGCATCATTATCATAAGAAGTTTGCTTTAATTTAATCCTAAACTTTTCTATATCTGTATCATTTATTAAATACCTTGAATTTATTCTTAAATCTTCTTTTTTATAAAAATCTCTAATGGCACACAATAATAATAGAATCGTAGTTATCCTTTGCTGACCATCTACTAATATTAATTCATTAAAAGATGCACCGCTATTTTTACCCATATAATATACTACATTTCCTAAATAGTGTGTTGTATTTGTTTTATAAGCTTTTTCTATATCATAAAATAATTCATCGCATTGCTCATAAGACCAATCATAATTTCTTTGAAAAGGTGGAACAATAAATACTTTATCCAATCCTCCCACTAAATTTAATACACTTGTACCAATTGCTCTCATATTTTCCTCCTACTTATTAAGTATTATATCATTTTATATTAAATAAATAAACATATTCTCAGTAAAATAGGAGCTTATCAAAGTCATACACCATTGCCATAATTTAATCACATATTACACGTCCTGACCTCCGGCATTTATGTGATTAAAAACAACAACTACATCCGAACTATTACCATAAAAACTTTGAACTTTTTTGGGACGATCATTGGGATTTAAAGTAATATCATTGTCTCTAGTTAAGGAAGCATCTATGCCTAAGTCTTTTAATCTATTATAAATATACTTACTTATTTTTAAAGTATAATCTTTTTCTGTTATGCCATTTGCAATAGTTCCGGGATCATCTCCTCCATGTCCAGCATCAATTACAACTTTCTTTGTTGCTCTTTCATCCATGTTTATCACCTAATATAAAGTATGCAAATTGCTTATTTTAAGTGATTTATCTAATTTTTATAAACGCTTCAAATCCAAATTATAATCTTAATGCATTATTATAGCTGCTAAGACTAAACCTAAAATAATAGTTGCAACAATAATTATTATTACATTTGTAAATCCGGATATATCTAGGCCTTCATCATCACTAATTATACTAGGATTACTATTATTTTTTAAAGCTCTTGTATATTCTTTTTCTTGCTTTTTAGTACTATCATTAACTTCTTTAGATAATAAATCCATTAATAATTTAGCACCTGGAGTATTAGTATTGGCCGCTAAACTTATTACATCGCGATCTTTTAGAACACTTTTAACTAATTCGTCAGTAATTTCTTCCATATCATTCAAAATTATTTGAGCTTTAGTCCAATAGTTTTGAATAAAAGATGCCAAAATTTGTTCATCGTTTGAACCTATAATATTACGTTTAATGATATTTAAAATTTGATTAATGATCGCATCGTAATTATTATTTTCCATATCTACTCCTATTATTTTAATTATAGCACGTACTTTAGTTAAAAGACAATTGTTTTTCTTGATATTTTATTGTAAGATAATAGTTGTGATTGTTATGGAAAAATTAAGTGAAGATTTTATCATAAATTTAAGTAAAAAGAAAAATGAACCTGATTGGATGCGCGAATTTCGGCTTAAATCATATCAAGAATTTTTAAAACAAGAAGAACCTCATTTTGGACCTAAAATAAATTTAGATTTCGATAAAATTTTATATTATAAAGAGAGAGAAAATGCTTTAACTAATAATTGGCAAGATGTTAAAAAAGATGTCCGAGATACTTTTTGTAATTTAGGTGTTATTAACGCTGAAGAAAGATATTTGGATGGGGTAACTAATCAATATGAAAGTGAAGTAATTTATCATAATCAAAAAACTACGAAAAATATAATTTTTACTTCTACGGATGATGCTTTACAAAAATATCCTTTACTTTTTCAAAAATATTTTAATAATTTAGTTAAATATAATGAAAATAAATATACGGCTTTAAATGGAGCAGTATGGAGTGGGGGAAGTTTTATTTATATTCCACCTCATACTAAGTTAGATCGACCTTTGCAAAGTTATTTTCGAATTGATAGTGAGGCTTTAGGACAATTTGAAAGAACAATTATTATTGTTGATGATGATAGTGAACTAGAATATATTGAAGGCTGCACTGCGCGAGTTCATAATAGTTTAGCCCTACACGCAGGAGTGGTGGAAATTTATGTAGGTAAAAATGCTCGGTGTCGTTATTCAACAATTCAAAATTGGTCTACCGATGTTTATAATTTAGTAACTAAAAGAGCTATTGTTGAAGAAAATGGGCAAATGGAATGGATTGATGGTAATATTGGTAGTGGTTTAACTATGAAATATCCTTCTTGTATATTAAAGGGCAATAATGCTATGGGGAATTCTATAAGTATTGCCTATGCCAAAAAAAATCAAATATTAGATGCTGGAGCGAAAATGATTCATCTCGGGAAAAATACTAAAAGTAATATTGTTAGTAAATCGATTGCTTTAGAAGGTGGTACTAGTAATTACCGAGGAACAGTCTTAATTAGTAAAGGTGCTACAAACAGTCAAGCGATAGTTAAATGTGATACGATAATTCTCGATGAAATTAGTAAAAGTAATACTTATCCTAAAAATATTTTAAATAACGAAAGCAGTACTATTGAACATGAAGCAATTGTTTCAAAAGTAAGTGGCGAAAAATTATTTTATTTAATGAGTCAAGGACTAAGTATGGATAAAGCGAAAGAACTATTAATATTAGGCTTTATTGCGGATTTTAAAAAAAGTTTACCGATGGAATATGCTGTCGAATTAAATCGACTACTTAAAGAATAATAACAGTTTTTAAAAAATTGTTATTTTTTTAAATAAATAATGGAATAAATTTTCGTTATTTTCTTACAAAAATTCAAAAACTGCAATTTGCATTAAAAATTTAATTTTGTTAAATTAGCTTTTTGAAAGGAGGAAAATTATTTGAATCAAGTTATATTAGTAGGACGTTTAGTAGAAAATCCTACTGTGAGTGAAACTGAAAATGGCAAAAAATATACTTCTATTAATTTAGCGGTTCCTCGTGCATTTAAAGGACCTGATGGTACTTATGAAACGGATTTTATTCGTTGCGTATTATGGAATGGCATAGCCGCGAATACTAGTGAATATTGTCAAATGGGCGATGTAGTTGGTATTAAAGGTCGTTTACAAAACCGTAAGTACGAAGATAAAAATCAAGAAACAAAATATATTACGGAAGTAATTGCCGAAAGAGTAACCTTTTTATCGAGTAATCATAAAAAGGAAGTTGAAGTTAGTGAAGTAGATAAAAAATAAATAAAAAAGTTTACACAAGGTGTAATTTACGAAATATTATTTCTAACATGGATATACTAAAAAATGAAAAGAGGTATCTCCATGATTATTGGTAGTAGATTAAAGGAAGCTCGAAAGAAATGTGGCTTAACTCAAGAAGAGTTAGGCAAACTTGTTGGGGTAGGTAAATCCGCTATATGTAGTTATGAAAAAGAAACTAGAAATCCTACACTTGATACCGTTATTGAATTTATTTATTGTTTAGGAGTTTCTAGTGATTATTTATTAGGAGCTGACAATATAATTAAAACTGATGTTATTGAAAATCCTAAATATCGGACAATGACTAAAGAAGAAGTAAAGTTTATTGAAATTTTACGGAAAGATAAAGTTATTTATGAAATGCTTTTTGATGACCCTCGTCGAGGTTCCGAATTAATAAAGAAAAAATTAGGCTAACAGTACTCTAATAAAAGAGCTTTGTTAGCCTTTTTCATTACAATTTTTTTAATATCATCTAAATGCGAACCATTATCTTTTAAAAATTCACTTCTTTCAAAATTAACGTTACATAAACATTCTATTAACATAAGAATGTAATAATCATCTTTAGGTAATTCTCTTAATTTATTATTATCTATTGTTTCATTTATTACTTTTAATAAATTTAGCTCATTATTACTAAGTTTTCTTTTAGCTTTTTCGCAAGTTAAATAATAATAACTATCTAAATAAAGCATTTCTATAAACATAGGTTTATAATATTTAAACTCTTCTATAGAATTAAAATAATAATTTATAATATTAAAAAAGTCTTTATTTTCCTTAATTAATTTAATAAGTATATCATCTTTTAAAATAGTATCACTATAATCACAATAATCTCTAACCGTAAATATTAAATTAACAAATTTTTTAGTTACTAATTCATATTCTTCATTATCTATATACCATGTATCTAACCAAAGAATATTTTCATAGCAATCAAAGTTATCTTTAATTAAATCAATTAAATCCTGATTAAAAATTATTTTATAATAATTAGTTACTAAGTAATATTCTAAATCGTTATTTTGACTAATAAATTCTAATAAATTTTTAATATCTAAAGTTTCTACTAAATTAACAAAGTCATATTCTTCAAAAACATAGTCATCTATTTGCAGAGCATAATTATAATTATATAATATTATATGTAATAAATTTCTTTTCTTTTTAAAACTTAAATCATAATTAACAGTTATAAAAGGAACAATAATATCCATATAATATTCATTTAAAAAATCATTTTTCTTTTTTTCGTTACTCGCAGCAATAACCGATGCCAGTAAGTATTCTAAATCTTTGTCAATATTTCCGTTTAATAATAAGTCCATAATCTCACCAATCTTTATATTTAAGTATAATATATTATTTTAGATTATTTTGCAAGAATGAAATAATAAAACATATAATTATTTAGGTGAAGTTATGAAATTCTTTAAATATTTAGGAATTATATCAATTATGGTTTTTAGTTTTTATTATACGGATAAGATTGCAAATTTTGTATTAGAGAAAAATAAACTATATCAGGAAATTGACAAAGTTAAAGATAACTATAGGGTTTCAAGTGTATCGGCAACAATTGATAATGAATATATTATTCCCGGATTAATGGGAAAAGTAGTTAATGTTAAGGATAGTTATTACAACATGAAAAATTTAGAAGTCTTTAATGAATATTATTTAGTTTATAGTGATGTTTATCCCGATGTTTCTTTAGATAATAATATAGATAAAATTATTAAACAAGGTAATCCTTTCAAAAATAGTATTGCTTTAGTTATAGAAAATGATCAAAATATTATTAATTATTTGGTTAAAAATAAAATTAAAGCCGATGTATTAATTACTTTAGAAGAATATTATAAACATCCTAATTTAGAGTTAATTAATAATGATAAAAATAATTATGATAAGTTAGAAAGTTTATTAAATAATAGCAATTTAAATAAAAACTTATGTATTATTAATAATGATATAGAAGAAATTTGTCGAAAAAATAAAAAATATTTAATTACTACGGAAGTATTAGATAATAATAGTTTTTTAAATTTAAAAAATAATATTCAAAGGGGAAATATTTATTTAGTAAAAAAAGAAATGAATTTAGAAAATTTAAAATTATTTATTAAAGATATTAAATTTAAAGATTTAAATATAGTATATTTAAGTGATTTAATTAGTGAAGAAAATTAAAATTTCAAAAAAAACTTTATTTAATTGCGCTTTTGATTTATAATTAAATGGTATTAGGAGGTAAAAATGGAATTAAAAGGAAGTAAAACAGAAGCTAATTTAATGGCTGCTTTCGCAGGAGAAAGTCAAGCAAGAAATAAGTACACATATTATGCTTCAAAGGCTCGTAAAGATGGTTATGAACAAATTGCTGCTATATTTGAAGAAACAGCAAATAATGAAAAAGAACATGCAAAGATGTGGTTTAAAGAATTGCATGGTGGAAGTGTTCCTGAAACTTTAGAAAATTTAAAAGATGCAGCTGAAGGAGAAAATTATGAATGGACAGATATGTATGCTGAATTTGCTAAAGTAGCTAAAGAAGAAGGATTTACGCGCATTGCTAATTTATTTGAAGGCGTTGCTAAAATTGAAAAAGAACATGAAGAAAGATATCGGAAATTAATCGATAATATTAATGAAAAGAAAGTCTTTAGTAAAGATGGCGATGCTATTTGGATTTGCCGTAATTGTGGCCATGTGGTTATTGGTAAAGAAGCACCACTTGTTTGTCCTGTATGTAGTCATCCTCAAAGTTATTTTGAATTAAAAGCTGAAAATTATTAAAGTATGCAACCAGAAAGCATACTTTTTATTTTTAAAAAATTTAGAAAATATAGACAAATTTTTTAATATGTTTTATAATTTAAGGGAAAGAAGGAAGGAAAATATGAAGAAATTTTTAAGTGTTTTATTAATTAGTTTATTTTGCTTACCATTTGTAGTAAAAGCTGATGAATTAGTTAAAGTTTATTTATTTGAATCTGGAGGATGCCCTTACTGTGAAGATGAAATAAATTATTTAAAGAGTTTGGATTCTTATAAAGAAAAATTTGTTATTGTCGAAAAGGAACTATATATTGATCATGTTTATTGGAAAGCGGGAAAAGATTTTAAATTGGGTGTTAAAGCCGCTTTAGCATTCCAAGATGCTGGTTTTACTAAGGCAGCCTATAATGGAACTCCATTTGTGGTAATTAGTGATTTATATGCTACAACAAATTATAATGCAGATTTAGAAGATATCATTTTAGAAGCTTATGATAAAGGTGATAAAGATGTTATCGGTTGTATGGAAAACGGTAATGATGATTGCTTAGAAGGATATGTAGATGCTACATATGAAGCTCAAGCTACTGAAATTTATGATGCTAAAATTGAATCTGAACAAGCATCAGGAACTGCTACGGGAAGTGCTAGTAATTATAGTAAGGATGCATCTTCATTAAGTGGTAATGCTATTTTAGTTTTCGTTTTAGCTATTGTTGTTATTTTTACAATTATATTAGTTGTTAATAATGTTTTAAGTAAGAACTTAAAAAGTGAAAATGAGGAAGCTAAAGAAGAAAAGGAAGAAAAAGAAATTAGTGAAGAACCAAAACTAGAAAAAAAGGTTGAAAAAAAGGTTGTAAAAAAAGAACCAGTTAAAAAAACTAGTAGTAAATCTTCTAAAAAAACTTCAAGTAAGGCTAAGAAAAATAATAAATAAATAGGTAAGTTATGAAGAAAAAAGTCGTTATAAGTGGATGCAGTTTATTAGTATTAATAGCTTTGGGAGTAGGAATATATTATTTATTTTTTAAAAAAGTAGATAATAAAGTTATTAGTGAAGATGCTATTAAATTTAAAGAAGAATATGAAAGTTTGAATGACAAAACTATTGAAAGTAATGGTAAAGTTTATAGAACAGTTAATATAAGTGAAGATAATCCATTTGTTTATAAAACAGCTGAAGAAATAGCGGAAATGATGGAAAATGATGAATCTTTCATTGTTTACTTTGGATTTAAATCTTGTCCTTGGTGTCGAAGTGTAATCAGTACTTTAGATCAAGTTGCTCATGATAAAAATATTAAAAAAATCTATTATGTTGATGTTTTAGATATTCGCGATACTTTAACTGTGAATTCTAAAAATAAAGTAGAAACAACTAAAGAAGGAACGGAAGGATATTATAAACTTTTAAAATTAATGGATAATGTTTTAGAAAAATATACTTTAACTAATAGTAAAGGTAAAGAAATAGATACCGATGAAAAAAGAATTTATGCACCTAATGTAGCTGTGATAATTAAAGGTAATGCCGAAAAATTAGTAAGTGGAAATAGTGAAAAACAAACGGATGCTTATATGGAATTAACTGATGAAATGGTTAAAGAAACATATAATATGTTTTCAGAAGTAATCCAAATTTATTTAGATAATGATTGTGAAAATCAAAAAGTCTGTTAATTATAATAGACTTTTTGTTTTTATTTTAGTACAATTAAAATAGGATGGTAAAAAGGGAATGCTAGGAAGAGTAATTGAAATACATAATAATTATTGTTATATAGAAAAAAATAATATTAAAGCTAATATTATTAATTTGTATGTAAAAATAATTAATGATAATGAAATATATATTGGAGAAGTTACTAATATTAATCCCCAATATATAATTATTAAATTATGTGGAGAAATAATTAATAAGCATTTTATTTTTGGAATTCGTAAAAAACCAAATATAGATAATGAAGTATATTTATTAAATAATGAAGAAATAAACATATTATTTGGAATTAATGATTATATAGCTAAAAAAAGTTTATACATAGGTAAGAGTTCTTTATATGATAATTATCCTATATATGCTAATATGGATAATTTATTTAGTAATCATTTAGTAATATTAGGTAATACTGGTAGTGGTAAATCATGTGGATTAGCTCGTATTTTACAAAATTTATTTTATAAAAAAGATGCTAAAGCTTTAAATGCTACTTTTATAATTATTGATGCTTATGGTGAATATAAAAATGCTTTTAGTAAAATAAATTTTGTTCATCAAGATTTATATTATAAAAACTATACTACAGATTATAATTCTACGGATAAATTAATTGAAATTCCTTTATGGTTATTAAGTTTAGATGATATATGTCTTTTATTAGATGTTGATGATAAGAATCAAATCCCTATTATTGAAAAAACTTTAAAATTAGTAAATGTCTTTTTAAATAATAATGAAAATCAAATTAATTATCAAAATAGTATAATTGCTAGTGCTTTATTAGATATTTTAATTCAAGGTAATAGTTCATCTCAAATTCGAGATCAAGTATTTTCGGTATTAACAAGATATCATACTAAAGATTTAAATTTGGATACCCCAATATATTTACCTGGTTATACTAGACCTTTAAAACAATGTTTAATGATTGATAAAACGGGTAAAATTTCGGATATTGAATTAGTAACTAAATTTTTAAATAAATTTGTTTTAGCGGATATGAATTTAGATTTACCAGATAAAAGTTTTAAATATACTTTAAAAGATTTATTATATGCATTTGATTTTGCTTTAATAGATGAAGGTTTATTAAATGATCAAGAAATTTATAGTTTATCTCATAGTTTAAGAGTAAAATTAGCTAGTATTGTAGATAGTGAATTAAATAATTTTTTTCAATTTGAGGAATTTTTTACTTTAGATGAATTTATCTATAATTTAACACATAAAGATAAAGAAAAAGCCCAAATAATAAATTTAAATTTAAGTAATATAGATGATCGTTTTGCTAAAAATATTGCTAAAATATATGCTAAATTATTTTTTGATTATAATAAAAGTAATCATAATCATTTAGATAATCCTTATCATATTGTTTTAGAAGAAGCTCATCGTTATGTTCAAAATGATAATGATGTTAATATTTTAGGTTATAATATTTTTGAAAGAATTGCTAAAGAAGGAAGAAAATATGCTGTATTACTTGATTTAATTAGTCAAAGACCAAGTGAATTAAGTGAAACGGTATTATCTCAAGTTAACAATTACATAATTTTTAAAATAACTCATCCTAGAGATATTGAATATATTAAAGGAACTATTCCTTATTTAGATGAAGAAACTATTGAAAAAATTAAAATTTTACCGGTGGGTAATTGTTATTTGTTTGGACCATCCTTTATTTTACCAACTATAGCTAAAGTTGATATGGCAACTCCAGCTCCATTAAGTGAAAGCCCAAGCATATCTAAAGTTTGGTTTGATTAAAGATTAATAATTGCAAGGAATAAAATAATATGCTATAATTTTTTTGTGAAAAAAACTAAAAAAGGCAGGTGAATTATAAATGTTAGATGGACTTGAAAAATTTGTAAAATCTTTTCTTTTAAGTTTAGATGCTATCGTTTATAATTTGATTAGCTGGTTTTATGATATATTTTTATTTTTAGCTAATGATTTAAATGTCTTTACTAATGAAGATTATGCCGATATAGTAAAAAGAATTTATATTATTTTAGGAATTGTAATGCTTTTTGTATTATCTTATTCTTTACTTAGAGCCGTAATTAGTCCCGACGAATATTCTAAGGGGGATAAATCACCTGTTAATATTATCAAAAATGTATTAATTTCCTTAGTTATAATTGCTGTTTTACCAACAGTATTTGATATAGCAACAAGAGTTCAAGGAACTATTTTAAAACAAGATGTAATAGGAAAAATTATAATAGATGGTGCTACTGAAAGTGATGATGCAATTAAAAATGGTGGTAAAACAATTGCTGTTCATGTTTATCAAGCTTTTTTGTATCCAACTTCATTTTCTAGTGAAAGTGGTAGTGTAAGCGAGGGCGAATCAGCTTTAGCGGTAATTAATGAAGATATTCTAGCGGATGAAACTAGCTTTTTTGCTTTTAATGGTGAATATAAAGGTTATGATGTTCCTCAATTAATAGTAGATGATGAAATTACGTATTTATATATTATTCCTATCATTGCTGGAGGCTTTGTTTTATGGTGCATTTTGTTATTCTGTTTTGATTTGGCTATTCGTGTTATAAAATTAATTTATTATCAAATAATTGCTCCAGTTGCTGTTGTTTGTCGAGTTTTACCCGGCAATAAAGGTAAAAGCGTATTTAGTAATTGGCTGAAATATACAATAAATACTTACCTAGAAGTATTTATTCGAATATTTGTAATGTATTTGGGAGTATTTATAATAACTTTATTAGTTGATAAATTTCCAGATATTCTTTCTCTTGGCCAAAATTCAGGACTAGATGTTGTTCAAAGATTATTAGTTCAAGCCTTTCTTATTATGGGTGTTATTGCCTTTATTAGACAAGCTCCAAAACTACTTCAAAATGTCTTTGGTTTTGAAACCGGTGGCTTGAATTTAGGATTAAAAGGATTATCAAGTAGATTAAGTGAAGGCGGTTTTTATGCAGCTCGAAATGCCATTACTACTACTCCTAAAGCATTAGCTAGAAGAGCGCGGCATGCATTTAATAGTTATAAAGAAACTAAAGGTCAAAAGCCACTTAGAAGAGTTATGAATGGTGTAGGTGGTACATTCAGTACAATTTTTGGTTCAATGGGTGCTGGCTTTAGCTCCCTTTCTGGTGGCTTTAATGCTAAAAATGGAAAAGAAGCCAAAGAAGCTCAAGAAAAAACTCTTCAAAATATGGCTAATAAGCAAGCTGAAAGAGATAAATATTGGGCTAAGCATGGTAACACTCTAGGCGGTGTTATTATGGGTCGTGCTCAAGATTCGATTCATTCTTTTATGGGATTAGATGTTGCAGCATATGATCGAAAAATTGAGGAAGCAAATTCAGTTGTTAAAGGTGATGATGATTACAGATCGGAAATTGAATCTTTTATAAAAAAATATTTTACAAATTCTGCTATAGTTTCAAAGATGGTAGATGAAAAAGGTAAAACTACATTTAAAGGGGGAAATGCAAGCGAATTAGCTGCTATATATGAAAATGAGTTTTCTGGTCAATCGCTAGCAACTATTCAAAGAGAAATAGAAAGGCGAAAAGAGGAAGTAAGTCATAGAGATTATGATGCTTTAGCTAGAGAACAAAAGATTAAAGAATTAATGGATAAAGATCAAAGTCTAACTCGCCAAGATGCCATTTCTAAAATAGATTCTGATGAAATTAAAAAATTATCTCAACAAATGGCCATGGCCGATTCTAATCGAGTAGCAAATTTGGATAGTATGTATAGTCAATTATATAAAGCAACTGTTACAAATGTTGGTAATATTGTTTCTGAACTTATGCAACCTGATGGAAGAGTTAAAGATTTTGGTGATATAGAAAACGGAGGTATAGCTGGTAAAGAATTCTTTAGAATTGCTAAACAACAAAAAATTGCTGAGGCAATTTTTGAAAAATCTACTATTGAATATGTAGATCCATCTACAGGAAAGCGGTTAGATGTCAGTAAAAATAAACCTGGTCAATTTGCTGAGTTTATGGACGATGCAGCATCTATTGCTAAAAATGTTGAATTTGACCTTAATTCAAAAAAACAACAATATATTGAAAAAAATAGTACGGATAAAAAATAATATATAGAAAGGATAAAAAGGTATGAATAATAATTTTATAATTCCTGCAAATACTAAAAAATCTCAATTGATATTGGGATTCTTTACGCCTAGTGATTTAATAATATTTGGTACAGGGGTATCATTAACAATAATTTTGCTTTTATTTATGCAAGATGCTAGTTTTATTGAGTTAGTATTTATTTTACTACCTGCTTTAATAACTGGCTTTCTGGTTATGCCGGTGCCGCATTATCATAATATATTACAATTATTAACTAATATTATTACTTTTTATAATGGAAGAAGACGTTATTATTGGAGAGGATGGTGTGTAAGAGATGAATACGGAGACGACAAAACTAAATAGTAAAATAGAATCTAAATACTCAGAAAATTGGTTACCAGTTAAGCAAATAATTAATGGTATGATTATTTTGGATAGTGGAGAGTTTGTTACCGGAGTTAAAGTTGCTCCTAAAAATATATTTATTATGGATAATGGTATGCAACAAAATACTATAGCTAATTTGCGAAATTTGTATAATTCTATTGATTATGAATTTTGGTTATTAATTGCTGATCGACCTGTTGATATTGATGTTTATTTATCTCGTTTACAAATTTTATATAATAATGCTACCAATGGAGCTATTAAGAAATTAATACTACAAGATATAAATAAAGCTAATTTATTTATGAGTGCTGAATATAACGTAGTGGATACGGAATATTACATTTTGTTTAAAGAAAAGAAAATAGAATTAGTTCAAAAAAAATTACATAATTTAATGAGTGGATTAGCTACTGCAGGTTTACAATCAACTCAAACATCCAATAATGATTTAAGAATGGTATTAGATAATTATTTAAATGGTGGAGAACAAACCACTTTTGGAACGGTGATGTAATATGAGTAGATTAAAAAGTGAAATAGCCCCTAAAGGGATGGAATTTAAACCAACAGAATTTGTATTAGGTGGAAAATATTCTACAATTTTAACAATTGTAACTTTTCCTAAAAATATTATGTTAGGACATTTGTCAAACTTAACAAGTATTCAAGGAGTTAAAGTAGCAATAAAACATATTCCTATTCAATTTTCTGTTTTACAAAAAATGTTAAATAAAGAAATAGCTGATTTAAAACAAAGATATCAAAATGAAAAAGATCAAACAATGCAAGAAATGATACGTCAAGATTATGAATCATTGGAACAATTTATTCAAATGCTAGCAGCAACTCAAGCTCGAATTTTTGATTTTCAAATGCATATTTTAGTAACGGCAGATAGTAAAGAAGAATTGGAATTAAGAAAGATGAATGTTAAATCTTTGCTTGAAGGTTTAGGAATGCGTGCTATTGCCTTGATGTTTGAACAAGAAAAGGCTTTAAAATCTATAATTCCTATATTTCCACCTCAAGATATTGAACAAAGAATTGGAACACCTATTCCTTCAATTACAATCGCGGGAATGTATCCTTTTATTTTTGATAGTATTAAAGACCCTGGAGATGCAACTCTTTTAGGTATTGATTTCTCAGGAGGAGTAATATTATTTAATCAATTTTTATATCAAATTAAAAAAGAAAATAATCGAAATAATGCCAATATTATTATTTTAGGTACTTCTGGTAGTGGTAAATCTACGGCAGCCAAATTACTTTTAAGAACGCATTTAAGAAATGGTTGCAAAGTTGTTTGTGTCGACCCTGAAGGGGAATTAGAAGAAATGTGCCATTCTATTGGTGGTGATTTCTTAGACCTTGGTAAGGGTGGAGAATTTGGAATGGTTAACCCTTTAGAAATTGTTATTGATGCCGATGAAGAAGAAATTGAACAAGGATTAGGATATACTGTTTTAACTCGTACAATTCAACAATTAAAAGCTTTTATGAAATATTATTCTCCTAATATAGAAGAAGATGTTTTAAATATGTTTAGTGAAGTAGTTCAAGATACATATAAACGTTATAAAATAGATTATGAAACGGATTATACAAAATTAACTAGTAATGATTATCCTACTTTTGATGATGTATATGCAACAATTAAAGGTAGATTACTTTCAATGACTGATGCTACTCATGAACGGGATATTATGGAAAGACTTGAACTTAAAATAAGACCATTAGTTAAAGAATTAAGATATTATTTTACTGGTCATACTACCTTAAGTATTCAAAGTGATTTTATTGCTTTTAATATTAAAGAATTAATGAATAGTGATGAAAATATTAAAAATGCATTATTCTTTAATATTTTAAAATATGCTTGGGGTTTATGTTTGGATAAAGATATTAATACCATAATGTATGTTGATGAAGCTCATGTTTTGTTATCTACTCATAATGAATTGGGTGCTGAATTTTTAGCTCAAATTCAAAGAAGAAGTCGAAAGTATAATACAGGTACTATTATAATTACGCAACAACCAACTGATTTCGCAGCTCCAAATTTAATTATGCATGGTAAAGCAATATTTGATAATGCCGCTTATTATTTAATAATGAATTTAAGAAAACAAGCTGTGGAAGATTTAGGTAAATTGATTGATTTAAATGAAAGTGAAAAAGAATCTATTAAGTATTATAATCAAGGAGATGCCTTATTTGTCTGTGGTAATCGAAGAATGCGTATTCAAGTTGTAGTTAGTCAAGAAGAATTAGATTCATTTGGTTCTGGAGGCGGACTATAATAATAAATTAAATGAATTTTGGGCGGTGAGGTTATGAATAACGAAGCAAATGAAAATAAAGAAAAAAAAGTAGCAACTAGAAGAGTTGTTACTTCTTCGCGTGAAAATCGTTTATTATATAATCCTAATAATCGGAATAATAATTTAATTGCTCAAAATTATAATGCTAATAATGATTTGGAAGATATAGCTGATGAAGAAGAAGATGAAACTGAAGAAGAAACTCAGGAAGAAACTGAGGAAGATAATGAAGAAAAATCTTTAGAAAATGAAGAAGAAAAAGAAGAAAAGAAAGATACTTCTCAAAAAAAGCCAACTAATATTAAGAAAGAAGTAGCAAGTGATGTTGCAGGAAAATTGTTAGTTAATTTTGGTAAAAAGAAAATATATTTTATTCTAATTTGTGCGGGTGCTGTATTTTTATTTTTTCTTTTGCTTTTAGCAATGCTTGGTGGATCTAGCTCAAACAATTATAATTCTTATTGCGGTGGAGAAAATGGGGATGTAATAAGTTTTATAGATACTTGGGAAGGAGAAAGTATGGCTGATACTTGTAGTGATACAGAGTATCGAGGCTATGATATTCATGATGGTACAATATCAATTGGGGCTGGGATGACTAATTATGCTATTTCAACTTTAGAAATGGCCCATTATATCGAAGAAAATAATTGGCAAAGCTATTTTAATAAGCAAGGTTCTTTATATAGAGTAGATGTTGGTTTATGTGTTCCTAAAGAAATAATTAATAAAATGAAATTACATGTTATAGAAACTACTTTTGGGGCTCATGTAGATGATGTAGCTATTCGCTTAGGTTTAGTTTTAACTCAATTTCAAAAAGATGCCATTATTTCTTTTAGTTATAATGTAGGTAATGCTTATACAGAAAAAGTATTAACTGCATATCAAAATTATGGTTATGCTGGTTTATGGGATGAAATGAAAACTCATACTTGTGCATTTGGTTCTTGTAATCAACCAGGTTTAATGAAAAGAAGAAAAGCTGAATTTGCTTTATTTGTAACCGGTGATTATGGAGATACTGTAGGTAATTTTTATAACCGAAGTTTAGATAATTATGATGATTATGATTCAGAACATGTCATGGCTCAAAGAATGGTTTGTAGTCATAGCTCCTCATTTGGAGAATTGTTTGCTCCCCTTGATGAATTTTATTGTTCGGAAGGTTATCATTGGCGGAGTGTTCATCCAGTTACAGGAGGTAGTAGTCAACACTATGGCCTTGATTTAGGGGTAGGCGGCGTCGCGGGAAAACCTGTTTATGCCGTTCAATCCGGAACTGTTATTTATGTTTATAAAGATGCAAATTGTTCAATTTATAATAACAGTAATTGTAAAGCTCCTTCATGTGGTAATCAAGTAACAATTATGCATGGTGATGGAACGCAAACTGTATATTGTCATATGCAATATCAAAGTGTTACGGTTGATGTTAACGATTCGGTAGAAGGCGGTCAAATTATTGGTAAAGTTGGTTCAACAGGTTCTTCAACCGGACCCCATCTTCATTTTGGTCTGAAGCTTGCCAATGGGGAATGGACAGATCCATATGATTATTTTAAAGATACCTGGGTTGCTTTCCACGAAAATGGAATCTTAACCGGTGATTTAAGTAGATGTGAATAAAAGGAGAAAAAATGAAAAAAATAGTCTTATGTTTAATAATTATGCTTTGTTTAACTGGTTGTAGTATAGAATACAATATAGAAATAACCAAAGATGATTTTAATGAAAGTACTACAATTATGACAGATACGAGAATGACAGAAACTTATCAAAATGAAAGTTTAGAAAATATATTATCTAAAATTAGTAATAATTATTATGAACCAATATATTTTAATGATGAAAATTATGATTATTATGTGGGAGGAAAACAAGATAACGTAGTTTTTTATGATATTAGTCCCTTTCAAAAAGATTATTTATTAGGAGTAAATTTAAAACATAATTTTAAATATAACGATATATATCGTTCTAATATAATTAAAAATTGTTTTAATGAATTAAGTATTCAAAATAGTGATAATTACATTTTATTAAGAACGGATAATAATTGCAAAGCCTTTAGAGAATATTCTTTGTTAGAAAATATAACTATAAATATTAAAACTTCTTTAGAGGTAATTGCCAGTAATGCTGATAAAGTAGAAAATGGCATTTATACTTGGGTTATAACTAGGGAAAATTATGGAAATAAGTCTGTTCATTTAACATATAATTTAGGGAATAATAATATTATTGATAATCCAATAGATAATGACAAAGAAGAAGAAAATAAACCGGATGAAAAGCCCCAAGAAAGTGAAGAAAGAATTGTTAATAATAAAATGAATAGCTTAATAATAATGATTAGTTTTGGTATTTTAATTATGGTTTTAACTATAGTTATTAAACGAAAAAAAACAAGGTTATAGTTGTTAATTAAGAAAATTTTTTGTATAATACTTAAAGAAGGAAGAGGAGTTTATGAAATTTAAAATAGATAAAAAAGACTTTATCATGTTTATTATATATTGCATACTTTTATTATATTTATGTGCAATAGCTATTTTAAATTTTACTTCTTTATTAAATGATGGCGCTTTTTATGGTTTAGTTCCTTTTAAAGCTTTTACTATGCCTTATTTACCTATAACTTTGTTAATGTTTGTTGGGGCTTTAGTAGCTATATTTTCCAGTGTATCTTCTTATATTTTTAAAAAAGATAAAGGTAAGGGAATTGGCTTAAAATTTAAAACTAAAGAAAGTGATGGCTATGCTAAGTGGGCTGATGAAAAAGAAATTAAAAAAGGCGAAGATGTTGTAAAAATAAATCGCCTTAGTGATACTTTAGAAGCGGCAGGGATACCTTTAATTAATAATGAAAAAGAAACGTATATTGATAATGGGGAATATCATAGTTTAATTTTGGGGTCAACTGGTAGTGGGAAAACTCAAACTATAGTTAAACCGATGGTTAACTTTTTAGCTAAAAAAGGCGAAAGTATGATTATAACCGATCCTAAAGGGGAAATATATAAATATGCTGCGAATTATTTGAAAAAAAGAGGATATAGAATTATATTATTAAACTTTCGGGAACCCCAAAATGGTAATGCCTGGAATCCTTTAACTTTACCATACCAATATTATAAAGCGGGAAATGTTGATAAAGCGACGGAATTACTAGATGATATTGCTTTAAATATTTTATATGATCCTAATAATAAAAGTGATTCGGATTTCTGGGAAAAGAGTGCTGCCGATTATTTTTCAGGATTAGCTTTAGGGCTATTCATGGATGCTAAAGAAAAAGAAGTAAATCTTAATAGTATTAATTTAATGAGTACTGTTGGGGAAGAAAGATGTGGAACTAGTCATTATATTAATGAATATTTCCGTTTCAAAGGTGAAAGTTCTAGTGCTTATATTTTTGCATCTAATACTATTAATGCGCCAACAGATACTAAAGGTGGTATTTTATCTACTTTTAGACAAAAAATTCGTAAATTTTCAACTCAAGAAAATTTAAGTGAAATGCTATCTTACAGTGATTTTGATTTAAGAAGTATTGGTGAAGGTAAAACCGCCATATTTATGGTTATTCATGATGAAAAGAAAACTTATCATAGTTTAATGACTATTTTTATAAAACAATGTTATGAAACTTTAATCGATGTTGCTCAAGAAAATGGAGGAAAATTACCAATTAGAACAAACTTTATATTAGATGAATTTGCTAATATGCCTCCTTTGCGAGATGTTGATGCTATGATTTCAGCTGCTCGAAGTCGCTTAATTCGTTTTACATTTATCATTCAAGACTTTGCCCAACTTAATTCAGTATATGGTGAAGAAGTAGCTCAAATTATTCGGGGTAATTGTGGTAATTTAATTTATTTAATTAGTAGTGAATTAAAAGCCTTGGAAGAAATAAGTAAAATGTGTGGAGAAGTTAAAGTAACGGATGAAAAAGATAAAAATGCAACCCGTCCTTTAATTTCAATTTCGGATTTACAAAAAATGAAATTATTTGAAGGTATTTTAATTCGTATTCGGAGTAATCCTTTTAAAATAAAATTACAACCAGATTTTAAAATTGATTGGGGAATAGAAAGGATTGAAGAACCTTATCCTCAAAGAGTAAAACAACAAGTTGAATTATTTGATTTAAAGAAATATGTTATGGAACAAAGGAATAAATTAATGGCTGAACAAGTAACTGATGGTCCGGATATGATGAATCCTTTTAGTAATCCTTTCAATAACCCTTTTAGTAAACCAATGGAAAATCCTTTTGCGATGCCTAATATGGGATTTAATCCTCAATTAAATGAAAGTGATAAAAATATGCCTAAAAATAATGGGGGATTAGATTTAGATGCTATGCTAAAAGATATTGATGAAAAATTAAAAGCATTTGAACTAGAAGAAGAACAAGCTAAGAAAGAAGAAAAAGCTAAATTAGAAATGCCGGAAGAGGAAATGCCAAAAGAAAAAGTGGAAGAAACGGAAGAAAAACCTAAAATAAATGTTGATGCTGATAGTATTATTGTTAATGAAAATGTTATTTCTGACGATGAATTTTTTGATGATTTCTTTGATGATGATGACGAATAAAAATCCTTAGGGATTTTTTTCTAGTTAAAGGTCATTTATCAAATAAAAATACCAACATATAATAAAATGGTGGTAGTAAGAAAAATGAAAAGGATTAGATTAAGTGATTATAATCCAGCACTAGGGCCCTTAATAGATGTGCAACATCCTCTTGATTATAAAGAACATCCTACGGGAGGTAGTACTAATATTTATGCTGATAATCTATTATTGAATCATAAGAAATATTTACAAAAAGGAAAAAAGTATTTTATAATATGTCATAAAGGATATTTAAGTAAAAAGGTAGTTTCAACATTAGAATTTTTTGGTTATGATGTAACACAAGTAATCCAATAAATATCAACTTTAAGTTGGTATTTTTTGGATAGTTTTTTTATAACAATTGTATTATAATATTATTGTGGTTTTTATGCATGAAATATTTTCAAATTTTTATGATTTAATAATGAATACAGTTGCCAATTTAGGTATATATGGACCGATTATAGGTTCTATTTTAATTGTTTTAGAATCTATTATTCCCGTATTACCTCTTTTTGTTTTTATAACGATTAATACAATTGCTTTTGGAAAAATTTTAGGTTTTTTAATTTCTTGGATATGTACAATTATAGGTTGTTCCTTATCTTATTTTTTAGTTAAGAAAGTTGGTTATAATTTTATTTATGCTAAAGCACGAAAAAAAAGTTTATTAAAAAAAATTATGGGCTTTTTCCATAATTTAAGTTTATGTCAAATAACTGTCATTTTAGCAATTCCTTTTACACCAGCATTTATGATGAATATTGCCGCGGGTCTAACCAATATCCCTTATAAAAAATATTTTATAGCTTTAGTTATTAGTAAAATATTTTTAGTTTATTTCTGGGGAACAATAGGAGTTGGCTTAATTGAAAGTTTTAAACATCCTATGAATCTATTAATAGTTTTAATAATGGCTATTTCTGCTTATATTTTAAGTTTAATTATTAAAAAAGTATTTAAAATTGAGTGGTAGCATTATTAATTAAAGTTCGAACTAAGGATGATTCTTTAACTTTTTCTTTACTTTTTAAAAATTCTAATTCTTTTTGAAATTCTTGTAAAATAAAGTATTCAATTTTGGGGTAGTCTTTATTATCTAAAGAGTTTTTTAAATAAAAGTTTTGAATGGCTTCTTTTATTTTATTTATAAGATAATTATCCTCTTCATCTAACAAAACAATATTTTTTTTATCAGGAGAAAAATTAAAATCATAACCTTCAAAACAATAATCGTCATAGATTCCTAAAGGGTAAATATCACCTTCATAATATTCTTTAATACAATTTAAATTAAATAAAATTAAAGTATTAATACTATAAATTGCTCTTAAATTAAACCAAATTTCTTTATTAGGAAGTTTATTAAAATTAATCATTATACCATCATAATCATGACTTAATAATTGATAATTAAAGAAATTATTATAAGGATATTTATGTAAAAGATAATTTAGTTTTTCATCACTGTCTAAAACAAAAATTTTACTATTTTCTTTTAAACTTAATTTTAAACAAGGAATTTTTCCATCAAACCAAAGGTTAGTATGAATTAATAAAGCTGGATGCGTTGATAAATATTCTACCCATTCACTATATTGATCATTAATTAAATCACTTAGCCAAAAACCTCCTTTAGGTTTTAAAGAAGGGTTATTATTAGTTATTTGATTAAATAAAATACTTTTAATATTTTTCGTTCCAACATGTAAATACATAAAAATTCCTCTTTTGTCTAAATATTCTAACATAAATTAAAAAATTTTGCATTAAAAATATAACTTATGTTAATATTATTATGGGAGGAGGATATATGCAAGATTTAGAAGAAAAATATCTTGAGTTATTAATTAATAAATGTCTTAATTTTGAAAATACTAAGGCAGTATTAATAAATTATCATCGAGAAAATAAAAACTTTATTACTAAATTAGTTCAAAAGTTAAATAAAATGGGGATAACGGATATTTATTTAGATGAAGAGGATCCTTATAAATATCATGAATTATTACAAAAGGATATAGAAATAATTAAAGATGATGCTTATTTTAATAAAGATAAATGGAAAGAATTTGCCAAAAAGAATGCTAATTTTTTAATGTTAAAAAGTGAGTATCCTAATTTGATGAATGATTTAGATAATCAAAAAGTAAATTATATTAATAATTTAATCTTAGAACGAAAAAAAGATTTTTATGAAAAGCAAAAGAAAAATGAAGTACCATGGTGTATTGCAGTTTTGCCAAGTTCCCTTTGGGCTAAAGATTTATTTCCTAATGATCAAAATGCTTATGAAAAATTATTTAAGGTTATTGGTAGTTTTGTTTTGTTAAATGAAAAAAATCCTAGTGAATCTTGGGATGAAGTAATAAATAATTCAAATAAATTAGTTGCCAAATTAAATAAATTAAAAATAAAGACTTTACATTATACTAATAAAAAGGGAACTGATTTTGCGGTAGATATAAGTAAAGATGCTATTTGGTGTGGTATTGGTAGTGATACTTTATGTATTGTTAATTTACCCAGTTATGAAGTTTTTACATCTCCTTTAAAGGATAGTGCTGAAGGTATAATTTATGGCTCTAAACCATTATTTTATAATAATCAAAAAGTAGATGATTTTTATTTTAAATTTCAAAAAGGTAAAGTTATAGAATATGATGCTAAGAAAGGAAAAGAAGTATTAGATAATATTTTGGCTGGGAAGGATATGAAGTTTTTAGGGAAATAGCTTTAGTAGATAAAAATACCCCTATTGCTAAAAGTGAAATATTATTAAATACAACTTTATTAGATGAAAATGCTTCTTGTCATATAGCTTTTGGGGAAGGATTTCCAGAATGTTTAAAGAATGGTTATCAATTAACTGATGAAGAATTAAAGAATAAAGGTTTAAATATAGCTACTAATCATGTTGATATGATGGTAGGTACAAAGGATTTAGATATTGAAGTAACTACTTATGATAATAAGAAAATAAAAATATTTCAAAATGGCGAATTTGTAATTTAGTTATAGACTAACTTAAATTTTTCTTTTATAATTAAAATATGAAAAAAAGTAGGATAAAAAAATTTTTAGTTACAAGTATTTATATTTTATTTATAATATTATTTGTTTTTTTAATCATTAGTAAAAAGTGTCAAAATGATTTATTTTTTGATTTGAAAACTGGTGAAAGTATTTTAAAACATGGAATTGATTTTAAAGATCATTTTAGTTTTATTCCTAACTTAACTTATTTATACCATCATTATTTATATGATTTAATTATTTATTTTATTTTTAAATTTTTTAGCTATGGAGGAGTTTTTCTTTTCTTTTTCTTAATTTTTATTCTTTTAGGTATATCTATTTTTTACGTTAATTTAAAAATTGGTAAAAGTAAAATATATGCTTTATTTATAACTTTGGTTACTTCTTTAATAATGGGAACATTTATGACTAATCGAGTTCAATCCGTTACCTTTTTATTATTTTATTTAGAATTTTATTTTTTAAATTGTTTATATGAAACGGGAAAGAAAAAATATGCCATTTATTTAATTATTTTATCAATTATTATAGCTAATATTCATATGCCTTTATGGATATTTACTATTGTTTTAACTTTGCCTTTTATAGCCGAATATCTTTTATCTAAAGTTAAAAGCTTAAAACCTTTTTTAAATAATAGAATAGTAATAAATAAAGTAAAAAATGAAAAATTATGGTTAATTACCATAGCATTATTAATTTTTTGTGGTTTATTAACACCGCTTAAATTTAGTCCGTATACCTTTTTTATTAAAGCTTTAAAAAGTAATAGTGATTTTTTGTTTATCAGTGAAATGATGAAAACAGTGTTTATTGATTATCAATATTTTTTGTTTTTGTTTTGTTTGACTTTTCTTTTAATCATTATGTTAAAAGTTAAAATTAAAATTCGGGATTTATGTTTATTTTTAGGCTTATTTTTATTTGCCACTTTAGCTAATCGTAATATTGCCTATGCATATTTATTTTATCCAACTCTTATTTATAAAATATTAAGAGAAAATTTTGATTTAACTAAAGTATTTAGTTATCTTAAAAAATATGAAATAAATAATTTAGGATATTTATTTATGGTTATAATATTAATAGGAGTATTTCTTAAATGTTTTATTGATTTTGATATAGTTAATTTTAATTATAAAATTAAAGAAGATTATCCAGTAGAATCAGTAAAATATATTAAAGAAAATTTAGATTATAAAAATATTAAATTATTTAATGAATTTAATTTTGGTTCATATTTATTATATAATGATATACCGGTTTTTATTGATAGTAGGGCAGAAGTATACATAAAAAACTTTAATGGTGGATATGATATCGTTAATGATTATTTACAAACAGAGGATTATGATAAGTATCAAGAGATTTTTGAAAAATATAATTTTGATTATGCTTTAATATTTAATGGGGGTAAGTTATATAACTATTTAATTAAAGATAGTAATTATAAACCAATTTATTATGAAAGTAATAAATATGTCTTATTTAAGTGTAATTTGTAAATAAAGTGTGAAATAATTAGAGAAATTTCGGTATTTTTGTTGCTATTTAGAAGATTATTGGGTATAATAAGACTATGTTAAAAAGGAGGAGTCAATTAAATGAAAGAAGCGACTGGAGAATTAAATATGACTGTTGTAACTGTTGTAGCTATTGCAGCAGTAGGAGCATTCTTTTATGCATTTGTTTGGCCAAGTATCCAAGCAAGTATTAAGAAAAATACCTGTGAAGTTCAATGTGCTGATACAGAAGGTACATGTTTTGATGAATGTATGGCTGCCGAAGCTGAAGAATAATAGGTAGTTAAATGAAAGAGGCTACAGGAGAACTAAATAGTACTATTATTGTTGTGGTTTCTATTGGGGTCTTAGCGACCTTTTTTTTCAGTTATTTATGGCCTTCAATAAAACATAATTTTGAAAAAGAAAGTCAATGTAATAAAGCCTCATGTGATTGCAGCAGTAAAGTTCGAGAACAAAATGAAGGTTATTGTTTGTGTACTTTAAATAATGGTGGCGAATCTTTTCGCTGTGTTTATAAAGGATAGGGATTAAAAAATGAAAGAGTCAATAAGTGCTGTTAGTATATTTCAAATAGTTATCGTATTTATTTTACTATTTACGGCGATAATGTGTTTGACTATAAATAATGCTAATGCCTTTGGAATAAAAGACGAAATAACTAATATTATTGAGTTAAGTGATGGAGATTTTTTAGATGCTTCTGGAAACTTAAGTCAAAAAATAGTTGAAACGATTGATCTTAGTAATTATCGAAATACGGGAAATTGTGGAGATGGTTATGTTGGTTTTCAAAGAAATGGATCTCGGATAAGTGATGATAAGGGAGCATCTGTTTGTATTAAATGCGTAGCTGTTTCTAGTGAAGTAGAAGATTATCTCGCAGGTATTTTAGGTGCCGAAAATGTTGCTAAGCAAGGAGAAAATTTAGAAGGTTATTATTATCAAGTAGAAGTATTTTATTCTTTAGATGTGCCAATAATTAAACAAGCATATAATTTTAAAACTAAAGGCGAAACACGTCTATTGTATGGAAATACTCCAGGGTTGTGTAGCTAATGAGAGAAACGTTTGGTACAACATGGACATTCCAACTAATAATAGTTTTTATTTTAATTTTTTCTTGTTTCCTATCATTAGTTATTAGTTATTCCAAAGCTTACTCTTTAAAAAATGAATCCCTAACAATTATTGAAAAATATGAAGGACTTACTACCGAATCTGGTGAAATAATGAATAATTATTTAAGAGAAAATGGTTATCGAACGACTGGCAAATGTCCTGAAGGATGGCTAGGAGCTGTTGATTTAGATGGCACTTATGAAAAAGTAAAAGATAGTACTCGTTACTATTATTGTCTAACCGAAGAAAGTGAAAAAGATAAAATTCATTATAATATAAGATTGTTTTATAAATTTAATTTACCTGTTATAGGGGATATAACTACATTTAAAATTGAAGGAACAACAAATGATTTCATAGGAAATAATAATCGAATAACAAAGGGAGTGTCATAATGAATGGGATAAATGTAATTGTTTCAAATAAATATCAACAATTATTATTAAATTTAGAAATTGATGTTATTAAGCATATAACCGGTGAATTTACAGTTGAAGATTTAACTCAAGAATTTACTAATTTTTATTTTAATAAAATGATTATTGATATAACGGCAATTAAAAATTATGAAAATATTAATATTATTCAAGCATTATCCCTTAATTTTGATGCTAGCAAAATTATTTTATTATTAGATGATTCTAATGTTGTTAATTCTCCCAAATTTTTATCCCAATTAGTATCAATGGGAATTTATAATTTTACTAAAGATGTTCAAAGTATTAAATTTTTAATTGATAATCCTAATAGCTACAAAGATGTAGCTAATATTCAACAACTAAATGGGGGAGAAGGAAGAGTAGTATTAAATAGTACCGCTTATGATAATAATCGAGGTTTCATTGGTCAAAGGGTAATTGGTTTTAAAAATTTAACTGATGGGGCTGGATCGACAACTTTAGTTTATTTATTAAAGCAACAATTAGAAAGAGAATATAAAGTTAAAACCGTAGAAATTAATGGTAATGATTTTAAGTTATTTAAAGATCGTAGTTTAGTTTCGATTAATAGTAGTGATTTAAATAATTTTATTCAAGAAAATAGTGATGCTGAAGTTATTCTTGTCGATATTAATGGCGAAGTTGAAGGATTAATAGATGAAGTAATTTATTTAGTTGAACCTGGTTTAATTAAATTAAATAAATTAGTATCACAAGATAGTGGTATTTTTGAAAGATTAAATGGTAAAAAAATTGTTTTAAATCGTAGTTGTTTAACACAAGAAGATGTGGAAGATTTTGAAAAGGAAAGTGGCAGTAAAATATTCTTTAATATTCCTAATTTGGATGATAAAGTAAATAATCATGCAATCTTAAATACCTTTTTACAAACTTTAGGATTTAGTCGAATGGATAATGAAAATTCTAATGGATTATTTAGCATTTTTAAATAGGAGGTAGATATGGATTTTTGTTATAAAACAGCATCTATTTGGCAAGTTGTTGGTTACGCTTTTTTAGTTTTAAAAATATTAATACCTGTAATAATAATTATATTAGGAATTGTTAATTTTAGTAAAGCAATTGCCTCTAATGACGATAAGGCTATATCTAAAGCTGGAGGTTCATTAATAAAAAAAATTATTATAGGTATAGTAATATTTTTTATTCCGACAATTATAAGTGCTATTTTTAGTCTTTTGGGATTATTTATTGATTATAAATCGGATTTTTTAGTATGTAAAAACTGTGTTTTAAGTCCTAAACAATGTGATACTTCGTACAAAGGGGGAATTATTCCAACGGAGTAATTCCATAGATTTTTAAGGATTTTTTAGTTTACAGTAATGCGAATATTTTATTGACAACTATTGGGATTTAAGTTAAAATAAAGACATGAGAAGGAGAGATGTATAAATGGGTGGTAATATTCAAGCCGATAATTTAGGACATGCTGTTGGTGGATTTTGTTATGATACTGTAACTTTATGGCAATTTGTTGGTATGGTTTTATTAGTGCTAAAAATAGTTATTCCAATCATTTTAATTATTTTGGGAATGATTGATTTAGGAAAGGCTGTTATTTCTAGTGAAGATAAAGCTGTTAGTAAAGCTGCAACTAAATTATTATGGAGAATTGTAGCTGCTATTATAATTTTCTTCATACCGACAATAGTATCTGCTATATTTGGTTTAGTTGGAAGTTTTAATGAAGAAGTAAAAGAAGATTATAATATTTGTCGAACCTGTATCGAACATCCAAATCGATCTAGTGAAAATGAAGGTTCTTGTAAATATTATATGAATGGCGTTAGTATTTAAAAAAGAATGATTACTCATTCTTTTTTTAAACTATAAGCTACTTCATTTATTGGGCCTGCCCCAATTGTAATAACAATATCTTCAGAAGTAATATTTTCTTTTAAATAATCTTTAATTTTAGAAAAACTATCAAGATAAATTACATTAGGATTTATCTTTTTTATTTTATTTACTAAATCTTCTTCCCGAACATTATAGATATTTTCTTCCCGAGCAGGATATATTTTAGCAATTATTATATGATCAAAGTTACTTAGTATTTCGGCAAATTCATTCATATGGTCTAAGGTACGAGAATAAGTGTGAGATTGAAATACGGCCCAAGATTCTTTATGCTTAATGCCTTTAACTGATTCGACAGTTGAAGCAATTTCAGTTGGATGATGAGCATAGTCATCATATATTTTGGCTCCGTTATAAGTACCAATATATTCAAAACGTCTATTAACACCGGTATAGTTTTCTAATGCCTCTTTAATTACTGAAATTTCCATATTATATTGAGTTGCTAAAGTAAAGGCGGCTAAGGCATTATAAATATTATGTTTACCAGTTATTTTTAAATTAATATTAGTTAAGCATTTATTACTATGATAAATGTCAAAACTATAACAACCATATTCATTAACACTTAAATTTTTAGCTGTAAAATCGGCATCTTCATTTATACCATAGGAAATTATTTTTTTAGAAGTTTTTGAAATAATTTCTCTAATGTTTTCTTCATCTAAATTAACAACGGCAAAGCCATCATCAGGTAACAAATTAATATATTTTAGAAAAGATGCTTTTATATTATCGATATTTTTAAAATAATCTAAATGATCATCATCAATATTTAAAATTACTTCACTAGTCGGTAAAAAATTTAAAAAACTATCTACATATTCACAAGCTTCCATTATAAAATAATCTTTTTCACCAATTAAATAATTAGCATTTATTTTAGGTAAAATGGCGCCAATAGAAATAGTAGGTTTTAGTGAAGCATCCAAAAAAATGCTACTAACCATACCAGTTGTTGTGCTTTTACCATGAGTACCAGATATACATAAGCGATTTTTATATTTAGGCATTAATAAACCTAAAAATTCAGCTCTTTCATAACATTTTTTATGTAACCTTTGAGCTTCTTTTAATTCTGGGTCATCATTTTTAATTGCCGCCGTATAAACAACTATTTCCGCTTCTTTAATAAGTTCCGGATGGTGTCCAATTTTTATTATGGCACCATCTTTAATTAAATTTTCAATAATTGTACTTTCGTTTATGTCACTACCACTTACTATATAGTTATCTTTAAGTAACATTTCGGCGATGCCACTCATACTAATACCCCCGATACCTATAAGATGTATTTTTTTATTCATAAGTACTTGGACCTCCTATATAATTTTATTTTTTTAATAGTTATTTAATTACTTATCGGTAGAACCAAAACCACCAGTTCTTTTACCTTGAGCATTATCATTATCAACTGTTAAATATTTCATAAAAATAACTTGGCCAATAACGTCACCTTTTTTAATTTCTAATTCATGATCTAAGCAATTAATATATTGAAAATAGAAATGGCCATCATTAGTTTCGTTTCCATAATAATCGGCATCAATTATCCCAATGCTGTTAGCCATAATTAATCCTTTTTTAGGGCCACTACTCCGATTACATAAAATAAAAAATTCGTCATCTGCACAATATGCTTTTAAACCTGTAGGTATTAAAGTTGGTTTAACTCCTAATTGAAATGGAGGTATTTTTATATCTACCGCTGCTTCAATATCATAAGCTGCTGCTTTTTCTGTTTTGCGAATAGGGATATTTATTCCTTTATCTTCATAACCTTTTACAATTTCAAATCCTCTCATAAAAATTCATCCTTCCTTGTCATTAATATATCATAATTTTAAAAAAAATTCATCCTATATCATATAAAAGAGTAATCCTTTTTCCCTTTATTTCAATAAAACCTTCAGCTTTTAAATAACCAATTTCGCGACTCATAGCGGATCTATCAATAACTAAATAATTGGCTAAATCAGTGAAATTAAAGGGCAAATATACATATTTTGTACCATGTTTTTTCGCCATAATTCTTAGGTAGGCTAAAAGCTTATTACGAATGCTTTTATTGGTTAAAATTTCCAACCTTTCATTTCGTTCTTGAAGCTTTTGATTAATGGCAATTAAAATGTTTTTTAAAAATTGCGTATAATAATATTTATCTAAAGAGCAGTTTAAAATTTCTTGGTAGTCAATAAAAATGATAGTTGCCTCTTCTTTAACCAAAATTTCCAAATTATTATTAGCAATAGGGTTAAACATATAACCAAACATATCATCTTCCATGAATTCATCAACTAAAGATTTATTACCTTCATAATCAATTTTTTGCATTTCAATTAAACCCGATATAATAATTCCAATGGTATTATTATTGTGTAAAGTATTAGAAATTTCTTCATTTTCCTTAAAAGTATAGGTATTTGCTTCCATTATTTTTAGAAGTTTACATTTATTATTTTCCGATATATTTGCGAAAATTTTAGCCATTTGACATCACCTTTAATTAATTTTAGCATTTTTTTTAATTTGTTGCAATTGCAACATTATAATTATTTTTTTTATGCTATACTGAAAACGTAATGTAGGAGGAAAATATGAAAATTATCAAAAGAGATGGACATGTTGTAGATTACTGCCCAGAAAAAATTGAAAAAGCTATAATGAAGGCTAATGCTGAAGTTGAAGAAGAAGATCAAGCTAGCAGCACTCAAATAAAAAATATTATTAAATATATTGAAAAATTAGGCAAAAAGAGAATGCTAGTTGAAGATATTCAAGATATAATTGAAGTTAAATTAATGGCTATAGGTAAGTATGCTTTAGCTAAAAAATATATCACATATCGTTATACTAGAGAATTAGTTCGAAAATCAAATACGACCGACTTAGCAATAAAAGAATTAATTGATGGTGAAAATGAATATTGGAATACCGAAAATTCTAATAAAAATGCTAAAATCGTTACAACTCAAAGAGATTATTTAGCGGGTATAACTTCAACGGATATTACAAGACGTTTTTTACTTCCTGAAGATATTGTAAAAGCCCATGATGACGGAATAATTCATTTTCATGATGCCGATTATTTTGCTCAAAATGCTTTACATAATTGTGATTTGATTAACTTAGAAGATATGCTTCAAAATGGAACTAATATAAATGGCGTTATGATTGAAAAACCACATCGTTTTTTAACCGCGATGACTATAGCAACTCAAATTATTACGGCTGTTACATCTAGTCAATATGGTGGGGCTACAATAACAATGACTCATCTTGCACCATTTGCTCGCGAAAGTTATAAAAGATATTTAAAAAAATATCAAGATAGAAAATTAACTAAAGCTCAATGCGAAAAATTTGCTAAGGAAGATTTAGCTCGAGAAATAAAAGATGGCGTTCAAACTTTCCAATATCAAGTTAATTCTATGACAACTACTAATGGTCAAGCTCCATTTTTAAGTGTTTGTCTATATTTAGGTGAAACTGAAGAATATAAAGAAGAACTTGCTATGATTATTGAAGAAGTATTAAAACAAAGAATTGAAGGTATGAAAAATGAAAAAGGAGTTTGGATTACGCCAGCTTTCCCTAAACTTCTATATGTCTTAGAAGAAGACAACATAAATGAAAAAAGTAAATATTGGTATTTAACTGAATTAGCGGCGAAATGTACCGCTAAAAGAATGGTACCAGATTATATTTCAGAAAAAATGATGAAAAAATATAAAATTGATAAAAATGGTAATGGTCAATGTTATCCATGTATGGGATGTCGGAGCTTCTTAACCCCTTATGTTGATGAAAATGGAAAACCAAAATATTATGGTCGTTTCAATCAAGGGGTTGTAACTTTAAATTTAGTTGATGTGGCTTTATCAAGTGATAAAGATAAAGAAACCTTCTGGCGCCTTATGGATGAGAGATTAGAACTTTGTCATAGAGCTTTACAAGCTAGACATAAAAGATTAAGTAAAGCAACTAGTGATGTTGCACCTATTCTTTGGCAACATGGAGCATTAGCAAGATTACCAAAAGGCGAAAGTATTCATGATTTACTTCATAATGGTTATTCTACTATTTCTTTAGGTTATGCTGGTCTTTATGAATGTACAAAATTTATGACAGGTCATTCACATACTGATAATGGCGAAGGTAAAGAATTTGCTTTAGAAGTTATGCGTAAACTTAATGATGCTTGCAAAAAATGGAAAGAAGCCGAAAATATCGATTATAGTGTTTATGGAACGCCAATTGAATCAACAACTTATAAATTTGCTAAATGCTTAAAAGAAAGATTTGGTATTATTAAAGGAATTACTGATCGAGATTATATTACAAATTCTTATCATGTTCCTGTATTTGAAGAAATTGACGCTTTTGAAAAATTAAAATTAGAAAGTGAATTTCAAGTACTTAGTCCAGGAGGAGCTATTAGTTATGTGGAAACTCCTAATTTAACTAATAATATTCCCGTTGTAATTGAACTTATTAAGTTTATATATGACAATATAATGTACGCGGAACTTAACACTAAGAGTGATTATTGTCAAGTATGTGGCTATGATGGAGAAATTTTAATTGATGATAATTTAGACTGGTACTGTCCTAACTGTGGCAACCGAGATCACTCAAAATTAAATGTAGCTCGGCGGACATGTGGTTATATAGGTACTAATTTCTGGAATAAAGGAAGAACTCAAGAAATAAAAGAAAGAGTACTTCATGTAGATAATAAAGAAGCTGAGGCTTAAAAATGCGCTATGCCAAAATCCGAAAAATGGATATATCTAATGGCCCCGGGATTCGTGTATCTTTATTTGTCCAAGGTTGTACTTTTAATTGTAAAAATTGTTTCAATCCTGAGACTCATGATTTTAAAAAAGGCCAAGAATTTACTCCTGAAAAATTAGAAGAATTACTGAATTTATGCGCTAAAGATCATATTGTCGGCTTATCTATTTTGGGAGGTGAACCAATGCATCCTAATAATATTAAGGATGTTACCTTGGTAGCTAAAGAATTTAAAAAAAGATATCCTCAAAAAAGTTTATGGGCATGGAGTGGATTTCTCTTTGATGATTTAAAAAATCAAGAAATATTAAATTATTTAGATGTTTTAGTAGATGGAAGATATGTAGATGAACTTCATGATTTTACTTTAGAATGGCGTGGGTCTTCTAATCAACGAGTTATAGATGTAAAAAAATCTTTAAAAGAAAATAAAATCGTTTTATATGATGCTCAATTGGTTAAAAACAATTGAGTTTTTCTATAAATTTTAGTATAATTAAAAAGAATAGGGTAATAGTTATAAAAAAGATAAAAAAGGAGGTAAAATGCAAAATACCAAAATAAATAAAATATTAGTTTTTTGTATATTTTTAGTTGTAGTAACTTCCTTTTTAATTGTTCATGTATATATAAAAAATAAAAATAAAATAATTTTAAAAAATAATAATGATAAATTAATAAGTATAAAAGTTCAAGATGAAAATGGTGATTATATTGATTCGGAATTGACAACATGGCCAACAACAGATTGGTATACTTTTGATAAAGAAGCAAGTACATGTGAAAATGGGGGAGAAGTAAATTTTGAAAATGGGCAAATAGTATTAAATACAAATGGTAGTGAAAAATGTACGATTTATTTTAAGTTAAAATATAAGGGAGATAGTCGAAAAGTAATTGAAAAGGCTTTAGAAAAAAAAGATGATGTAACATGTACGGCGAATGTATATAGTCCTTTAGTTGAAATTGATGACGAAACTTATTTATCTGGAGATAATGAATGTATAGATTTTAACTATGTATGGTATTCAGGAAAACTATGGCGAATAACTCAAATAAATTCAGATGGAACTATGAAGATGATAACCCAAAATGCTATGACGGGGCTTCCTTTTGGAGCTACATCTGATTTTGAAAATTCTTGGGTTTATCAATGGTTAAATGAAGATTTTTTAGATACCTTATATAATGCTGATAATATTTTAGTAAAAGATGCTAAATGGGAATTAAGTTCTTGGTATGATTACGAAAAAGGAGAAATTTATAAAACGGTTACTTCAACGGTTGGTTTATTAAATCCTTTTGAATACAATATAAGCGATAGAACAATAATAATGCCAAACATGTCAAATTATTTAGTTAATAATTATACTTGGTGGTTATCTTCACGGCTTAATGCATCAGAAACATATGTACATTTGGCTAGCTATGATAATATCATAGGCGCTACAGAATCAAATCTTATTGGTAGTGGAGTTCGCCCAGTTGTATTATTAAGAAGTGATGTTTTATTGGAAGGTGAGGGAACAAAAGAAAATCCTTTTACCATCGTAGGAGATAGAGAAACTGGAAAAACAAATGAAAAAATAAATACAAGGTTAAGTGGAGAATATGTTAATGTATTAGGTAAAGTATATCGAATAGTAAGTATTGAAAAAGATAGTGAAGGAAATGACATAACTAAAATAACAAGTTTAGACTATGCTAGAGATGAAAGGAACGAAATAGTAAAGAAAAATAGTACAAACCCTAATGAAAATATTCATAATTATAATGATGCCTTTAAATCAGGAAATGAAAATTATTGGGGAGCATATTTAAACAAGACATGGTTAACTGAAGATTTAAAAAAATATTTAACAACAAGTACCTATTATGTAAATACCATTATAGGATTAGATGTATTTGATAGGAATTATAAAAATACAATATGTAAAGACATTGATAGTATTGAGCCAACTAAAACATGCGAAAAAACCGAAAATGTTTTTGAAGGATATGTTGGGTTATTAAGGATAGGGGAAATGTTTGTATATCCTTATGATGGTGATGGTGCTAATGCTCAAAGTATGTATATTTTAACCTCTTCTGATGAAGGAGGATATTATCCATACATGTATGTAAACTATGTATATCAATTTGATTCATATGGATATACTGATCCTTTAGCAGCAAAACCCGTAGTTACTTTAAAGTCAGATGTGTACATAACAAAAGGAGATGGAAAAACACCAACAACAGCATATGAAGTAGCAGTTCCAACAGTTCCATAGACTTTTAAATAATCGAAATACTTTTTGAAATTAAGTTTAAAGGTTAAAAATAAAAAGTTTAGCAAAATACAGAAAAACTATTGGAATAATTAGTAAATTTAAATAAGAATTTAAAAAGTGTAAATAACTTTACACTTTTTATTTGGCTTATTTTGCAATGTTTTGTCGAATATGTTTAAAAAAAAAATAAAAGACTTATTATGGTTTTAGAAGGAGGCAATATGTTAAAGATAGATGCCGAATATAAAAATAATATTTTATATATTAGATTAGATGGAAATTTAAATTATAAAAATAGTTATAAAATTAATGATTTTCTTTTACCAGTGATAACTAAATATGATATTAAGTATTTAGTATACAACTTAAGATTTTTAAATAACATTGATTTAAAAGGTTATGATGCTATTTTGAATACTAAATTTCTTTTAAAGAAAAATAAAGGCAAAATTTATTTAAGTAATGTTGGAAGAAATGTAATTAATATTTTTAAAAATTTAAAAATACCCATTGTTAGAAAGGAAAAAGATGTACTTAATTTAATAGGTGAATAATGAAAAATAATTTACTAGAAAAATATGATAAATTAATATGGTATGTTGCTAATAAGTTTTATGGTGTAGATAAATATGATTTATATCAAACAGGAGTAAAGGCTTTAATTGAAGCGGAAAAACGTTTTCAAAGTGATAAAGGTGCTAAATTTAGTAGTTATGCTTATAGTTATATTTATGGAGAAATGTATAAGCTAGCTAATAATCATATGTTAAAAGTAAGTCGAGATTTATTAAAGTTAAAAAATGCTATTGAAAAAACTAGAGATTTATTAACTCAAAAAAATGGTGAAATACCAACTTTAGCTGAAATAAGTAAAGTTTTAGGATATTCACCAGAGGAAATTAAAATGGCTATTGACTGTTTAAATCCCGTTTGTTCTATGGATGATGAAAGTTTAGAAACCCGTAATTTATATGAAGTTGTTCCAGATGCAAATGGACTAGATATCGATAATAAAATTCTTGTTGAAGAAAGTTTAAATACGCTTAATCCGATGGAACAAGAAATAATCAAAAAAAGATATTATGAAGATTTAACTCAAAGTGAAACTGCGGAAAAATTGGGGATAAGTCAAGTTAAAGTAAGTCGTTATGAAACACGAAGTCTAGTAAAAATGCGAGATTTTATTAATTTATAATGTATAAAAAAATGAACCCTAATCATAATAAAAAAAGGTGATTATGTGAAAAAAGAAGATTATAAAAAATTAGTAAAAAAAGTATCTCCTAAAGAACCTAGATTTAGAAATATAATTGTTGCTTTTGCTACGGGAGGAACTATTGGTTTAATTGGGCAAATAATCATTACGATTTTAACAATTGTTTTTGGAATATCCAAAATAGAAGCAGGTGGTTGGCTAGCTTTAATTTTAATCTTTTTATCTACATTGATGACGGCTTTAGGATTTTTTGATAAATTGGTTACTAAATGTAAATGTGGTTTAATAATTCCTACTACCGGTTTTGCGCATAGTGTTGCCTCTTCGGCTTTGGATTATCGTAATGATGGTTTAATAACTGGTTTAGGAGCTAATTTTTTTAAACTTGCAGGATCAGTAATTTTGTATGGAGTAATTAGCAGTTTTATTTTAGTAATAGTGAAGGTGATTATTTGTGGCTAGTATGAAATTTAAAAATGTCTATATAAAAGATTATTTTTCTTTAGTAGGACCGATTGAAAAAGAAAGTCGTTTAAAAAATTATGATTTAGCAATGGATGATTATTATTTTAAAGAAAAAACTTTTGAAAAAGCAGAAGTAAAAATGCAACAAGTGGTAATTGATAATGTTTTAAAGAAAAATAATTGGCAAATAAAAGATATTGATTATTTGGTAGGAGGAGATTTATCTAATCAAATAAGTGTTACTAATTATAATGCTGTAAATTATAATGTACCTTTTTTAGGAATATATTCAGCGTGTGCTACATTTGCAGAATCTTTAATTTTAGGAAGTGTTTTAATTGATAGTGGGAATGCTAAAAAAAATTTATTAGTTACAAGTAGTCATAATTTAAATGCTGAAAAACAATTTCGTTATCCAGTTGAATATGGAGCACCTAAACCCCATACATCTACCTTTACCACCACGGGGGCTATAGCCACTATTTTAACTAAAGAAGTAGGTAAAATTAAAATTGAATCAGCAACTATTGGTAGAACTATCGAATTAGGCGAAAAAGATGCTAATAACTTGGGGGCAGTTATGGCTCCGGCAGCTGCAAGTACTTTACAAACTCATTTAACAGAATTAAAACGGGATATAAATTATTATGATTTAATATTGACGGGAGATTTAGGTTGCATCGGTTCAAATATTTTAAAAGAATTTTGTGAAAAAACTTATAATTTGAAATTAAAAAAATATACCGATGCTGGTTGTGAATTATTTTTAAAAAGTCAAGATACTTATGCTGGCGGTAGTGGACCTGCTTGTTTGCCTTTAGTTTTATATAATAAAATTTTAAAACAAAATAAATATAAAAAAATATTAATAATTGCTACAGGAGCACTTCATAGTGTTGCCATGGTGAATCAAAAGCAAAGTATTCCGGCGATTGCGCATGCCGTAAGTTTGGAGGTTGTAAAATGATATATTTATATTCATTTCTTTTGTCGGGAGTGGTGTGTGCTTTAGGCCAAATTATTTTAGATAACACTAAATTAACTCCCGGACATATTACCAGTATATTTACGGTGGGAGGTGCCATCTTATCATTTCTTGGTTGTTATGATTTTTTAATTTCTAAGTTTGGCGCGGGAGCAACAGTTATTATCTCTAATTTTGGTCACATGCTTTATTCATCAGCTTATCAAGGTTATTTAGAGGAAGGAATTTTAGGAATTTTCTCGGGAATGTTTGTTAAATCTTCTATTGCCATCACCGGAGTAATTGTTTTTTCATTTATTTTTGCAATTATTTTTAAGCCTAAAGATTAGATTTATCTAGTCTTTTTTAGTTGCAATTATTTTTTTAATTTGATATTATATTATTGATAATAAAAGGGTGAGGCAAAAATGGAAAATCAAGAACCATTAATAAAGGAAGAAGAAGAAAAATTAATTGTTGATACTAGTGAAGTAAAACCCAAAAAGGCTATTCTTTTTGATACGGTTGTTGAAAAGAAAGAAGATGCTTTAGATAAAGAAGAAGTTTCTTTAACGAAAAAAGAAGATGAACCTTCTGAAGCTGCTACCGAAATAGTTAGTCCTATAGAAGAAATTAAAGAAGAAATAAATGTAGATACTTCTTTAACGGAAAAAGAAAATGAGTCTTCTAAAGATGCAACCGAAATTGTTAGTCCTATAGAAGAAATTAAAGAAGAAATAAAGGTAGATAATTCTTTAACGGAAAAAGAAGATGAACCTTCTGAAGTTGTAGCCGAAATTGTTAGTCCTGTAGAAGAAATTAAGGAAGAAGTAAAGATAGATAATTCTTTAACAGAAAAAGAAGATGAGCCTTCTAAAGATGCAACCGAAACTGTTAAACCTATAGAAGAAAAACAAGAAAATCCGGAACCAAGTAAAGAAGAAGTGAAGGAAAAGAAAGTAGATGAAACGATAGAAAAAACTCCTTCTAAAGGAAAAAAAGATAAGAAAAAAATAGTTAGTATTATTGTTACAGCTATTTTGACAGCTTTAACTTTATATTTATTATATCAAGTTTGTTTAGGATTTTATTATGGATTTAAATATAAAAATTATGCTTCTGAAAATATACCAACCGAAACTCAACCTTAAATTAAAATATTTAATATTTGGTTAAAATATACTTTATGTTGATTATTTAAATAGATCATTTTGGTAATATGGTCTATTTTTATTATTTTGCCTTGAATATTTTTAATAAATCCATCTTGGTAATAAGCGATTTTTACTAATTCTTTACTATAATAACAATTGATAATTTTTTCTTCTAAATCTTTTATTTCTTCTTCGGAAAGAATAGGCTTGGGAATTTTACTTTTTTCTAATAATAAGCTTTGAATAGTTTCTTTTGAAGAATTAACCGATTCAAATGGTTGCCATTTAATTATTCCTCGATCAAATTTCATTCGTGATGACCTCCAATTTTTTGATTTCTTTCAATGGCAGTAGAGTCGGGTAGTAAGCTGGAGGCTTTAATAATACTATTTTTGCCAAATTTATGTTTAATTTCATCAATAGCTATATTAACTTTTTCTTCATTTTTTTGGTCTTGTAAGCTATGAAATAAATCTAATTGAATTCCTGTTTTTTTAGTTAATCCCGCGCAACAAACAGTAACTTTTCTAATAGGCAAAAATTCGTAATAACGATCAAAAATTATTTCACAATAATGGAGTATTTCTTGATTATTATCGGTTGGAGCTTCTAATTTGGTAGTGTGATAAAAACCTCCTCCAATATCTTTAGAATAAGTAATTCCTAAACCAATAATGGTAGCTACTTTATTATTTTCCCGTAGCCGAGATGTAAGAAGTTCTATCATTTCGTGAATAATTAATTTAATATTATTTTCATTATAATCTTTAAATAAAACTTGAGAATGACTATAAGATTTATCTTTTACGATTTCTTTATAATCTTTAATTTGACTTAAATCAATGCCATTAGCATGATTCCATAATTCTAGACCCATTACCCCAAATTTACTTTTTAATTTTTGTCGATCATATAAAGCCAAGTCTTTAACGGAATAAATATTTAAAATATTTAAATTTTTTTCCATTCTTTTACCAATGCCCCACATTTTAGACAAAGGAGTAATAGGCCATAGTTTATTAGGAATATCTTCGTAAGTCCATTTGGCAATACCATTTTTATATTTTTTAGCTTCTGTATCCATAGCTACTTTAGCAAGCAACATATTTGGCCCAATTCCACAATTGGCCGTAAGTCCTGTTTTTTCATAAATAGTTTTTAAAATAACTTTGGCAAGTTCATAATCAGTTTTTTGATACATTTTTAAATAGTTAGTAACATCTAAAAAGCATTCATCAATAGAATAAATGTGTAAATCTTCTGAACTTACAAAATCCAAATAAATGTTAACAACTTCTTTACTCTTGGCACTATATAATTTCATTCGCGGAGGCACAATAATATATTTTATATTTTTAGGTATTTCATATAATCTCGTTCTTGAGGCAATTCCTTGAGCTTTTAAATAAGGAGTAATAGCTAAAGTAATAGCTCCTTGACCTTGCGATTTATTAGCAACTACTAAAGGAACACTAAAAGGATTTAAATGCCTTTCTACGCATTCCACAGAGGCAAAAAAACTTTTTAAATCTATACATAAAATATTTCTTTTAGGATATAATTCATCCATTTTTATACCTCCAAACATTTGTTTTCTAAAACCATTATAAAATAATTAAAATAATAGTGCAATTCCTTTTTATGGAAATTAAAAAAAATATGTGGTATTATAATGATGAATGGGGGCACGGTCATGGCTTTAAAAATAGAAACTTTGCCAGAATTTTTAGAAACTGACTTAATAACAACTCAAGAATTTATTAAACGGAGAACTTTAAATTCTCAAAAAATATTTTATTTAATTTATGGTAAAAATTTAGATGAAAAATTAGACATAAGTAAAATAAAAGATCCTAATAATTTTGAAAAGACTTTAAATTCGATTAAAAAAGCCTTTTTAGAAAAAAAGTTTTTATTGTCGGATATTTTGGAATGTAGTTATGATTTATTTATAAATAATCTAAATCAATTTAACCTAAGTCCTAATAATATTAATTTATTAAAAAAAATTTTTGGACCTTCCTATAATTTAGAATATGATTTAAGCAGTTTATCTTTAGGGGAAATTAATAGTTATTATCAATTAATAAATTCTTTAAAAGAAAAGATAAAGATGATTAAAAGAGAAGCTTCTTATGATTTAACTTATAATAATCGGAGTATTTTAAGTATTTTACGTTGTTCTAAAGAAGAATTAGCAATTTTTAAAAATCGTATTTTGGATAATCGTAAAAAAATACGTAATGCTTTTCATCTAGCTTTTGGTTCTGATTTAAAAAATCTGGCGAATTTATTAATATTAGATGAAAATCAATTAAAAGATTTTTATGAAGGGGTGGAATTAGGCCGAAATATAATTATAAATTATCGTGGAAGTGAAAATCCAATTACTAAAAATATAAATAAATATAAAAATAAGAAAAAGAAAGTTAGTAAAAGTGAATATTTAAAAGATATTTTATCTTGTTCTAATGAAGAAATGCAAATTATAGAAGAAAAAATAAATTTGGAACCTAGTTATGCTATTTTAAAAAAATATTTTGGTGATGATTTAGATAAAGCTTTTGATATAAATAGTTTAATTTTACCCGAAAAGAAAAAATTTAAGCAAATTAAAGAAGAATTATTATTTTTCAAAAGACAATATCATAAGGAAAGAAAAAATTTATTAACGACTATTGTTAATGCGCCTTATGAAGAATTAATATTAGTAATAAATAAAATAAAACCTGATTCTAAAAGATATAAAATATTAGTAAAGGCTCATGGGAAAAACTTTAATCAAGCCAAGGATTTAACTAATTTTTCCGATTATGATAAAGTAATTTATTATGATGCTATAGCTTATATTCGTACTGCTTTAAAAAGGCCTAAAACTTATTCTCAAGATTTGATGGCGGTATTAAATTGTTCTAAAGAGGAATTAGAGCTTTCTTTGGCTACTAAAAGTAAAAGTTCTCAACAGTATTTAATTTTAGTAAAAGCTCATGGAGAAAATTTTACTCAAGATAATCGAAATACTTTAAATTCCAAAGAAAAAATAATATATAATCAAGCCATTTATAGTTTACGAAAAAAATTAAAAGATTCTCAAATATTTTTAAAACAAATATTTCATTGTACGGAAAAAAGTTTAGAAAATGCTCTAAAAGCAATAGATAAAGAATCACCATATTATCTTGTTTTAAGTAAAGCTTACAATAATAATTTTCTAGGACCTAAAGTAGGCGTATTAACTACTGAAGAAGAAAAAATATATGAAGATGCTAAAAATTATATTGCTACAATTTTAAAAGAACAAAATCAAAATAAATATCTTTGGGAACTCGTAGGGTGTACTTTAGAAGAATTAGAATTAATTTTACCAAGTTTACCTAAAAACTGGAAATTTTTAACCAATTTACAAGATGTTTTTGGAACTGACTTAAAGGAAAAACAAAATCCTAATTATAATTATCAATACATTTCATATCCTTTATTTTTCTTAAGACAACGTTATGAAAAAATTATTATTCGCGGTAGTAATGTTTCTAAGGCTATGACTTTAACTCAAACTTTAAATTGTCAAATGACGGAATTAAATCGATTACTTCCTTATCTAAATAAAAACCAACTTGAAACATTAAAATTAGCATATGGCGAAAACTTAGATCAAGTAAAAAATTTAAAAAATATTTCTTTGAGTAATAAAAAGAATTTTAAATATCTTATAAATAGATTAAAAAATCTTTATCAAAAAATTATCATTGATAATGATTCGGGTAATCTTTATTTATGTGATGTTATTGGGTGTACTATTGAAGAATTACAAAAATTACTTCCTTATTTAAATAGTACTTATCAAATAATATTAAAACAAATATATGGGGAAAATTTAGATCAAAAAAGAAATCTTACTAATGTTGACGAAAAAATGTATAATATTTATAGCGCGGCGAAAAAAAGATTAAAACAATTATATAAAGATATAATTGTTGATCAAAATTATGAAAAGTACAACCAAAATGGAAAAAACAATCAATATTTATATGAAACTATTGGTTGTTCTAAAGAAGAACTACCAATGTTAATATCTTTATTAAATAAAAATAGTGCATCTTATCAGCTATTAGTTAAAATATATGGTGAAGACTTTTTAGGTATTAAAGATTTAAGTAAATTGACTAAAAGCGAAAAATCTAACTTTGGTAGTATTAAAAATCGTTTAAAGAGATTTTATAAAAATGGTGCTAAAAAGGAAAGTTACAATGAAAATAAATATCTATGGGAAATTTTAAAATGTAGTAAGGAAGAATTAAGAAAAATTTTAACTTTATTAAATCCTAACACTTATTATTATAAATGTTTGCAAAAAGGATTTGGTCCTACTTTCGATTCAGTTTGCCATTTAAGTGAATTGTCGGAAAATGAAAAAGTTAATTTTAATGCTGGTTTATCTATACTACGAAAAAAAATAAAGAATGTTAATTGGAAAGAAATTGAAGAAAAAGAAAAAACTTATTTTCTAACGTATTTAACTAATGATTCTCAAGAAATTTTAGAAAAATGTTTAGCTTTAATCGATAAAGATAGTCCAACTTATGCTATTCTTAAACGAGTTCATGGTTCTAATTTTGATTTAAAAGCAAATTTAGAAGATTTAAATACCCAAGAAAAACAAAAATATTATCGAGCCAAACAAATAATATTATTAAATTATAGTAAGGTGTTGATTGAAGAATCTAAAAAAGTAAATACTTTATCTTTAGAAGAATCTTTTATCTCTAATTTGATTAATTGTTTACCTAGTAACTATCAACAAATAATAAGACTATATTTAAATAATGATAATAATGTGGATATTGTATCTAATCTTTTAAATATAGATAAAGAGGAAGTTATAAGAAATTTAAATATTATTTATAAATGGTTAAATGATGTAATAAAATCTTATAAAGCTAATTTTCAAGATGAATTATCTTTAAGTGATAATGTTTTAAGACGATTGAATTAAAAACTAAAATATCGAAGAATAAAAAAATATTCTATTAACATAGGATATTTTTAATTAGTTAAATCATAAGAAGTGCTACTACTATTAAGAGATTCTCTTGGAAGCTATAATATATAACAATTAAAACTAAATCAATATTTTAATAAATAGTAACTATTCAGACCTAAAAAGATAGAAAAAAAGAAATCTATCTTTTTTTAATGTTGATAAGTATAGAAATTTAG
>CANRAL010000007.1 GCA_947628585.1 uncultured Bacilli bacterium
ACTTCTAAGTTTATTTAAATAAATACTGCTACTTTTTAAGTAAAATTTAAAATTTTGGTAGTTGAAAAGCTAGAAATTAATCTGAAGCTTTTTTCATTTTCACAATAGAATGGGTATTTTTTTTGATTTCTTTAACAATATTTAGTTTCTTCTTTCTTTTCTTTAGCAACTATATTAAGTTCAGTCATCTTATTTAGAATGTTGCTAATTGTTAATTTTTAAACTATTAGCACTAATTTATTGCAATTTTGAAAAAATTAAAATAGCCAAACAAGAGAAAATGGGTTAAAATAAATAAAAAGATTTTTTTAAGATTTTTCTTAACCATACTAAAGTTTGCTACAATTTCATTTACACGGTGCTATTGTCCTAACTATTTCTTCAATACATTGCATTATTTCATCATAATCAATGTCATTTGCATAACCATATTTTTTCTTATAAGAATTCCATCTACTTTTAATAATTTTACTGTCTTTTAATATAGCTACTGTTTCTTCAATATTTCCCGCATAATGTCTCTTTTCAAATGTTTTATCTATAGCCTTACGTAAATCATCAACTTTAACATCATTCCATCCTTTAGTATATATTAAATATAAATCATAATAATCCCTTATCCTACTATTAGTTTCTGCTCTTCTTAGTATTGTTTCCAACTTTTCAGATACTATAGTTTCAATATTATATGACCATACATTTACATAACTATCTCCTAATATTGGATAATATTTATATATAATTGGTTTAGGAGTGATAGGATCTCCTGTGACTATATCTATTTGTAAGTTTTCCATAATTGTATCAAATTTAATATTTAAAACAACTCTAAAGCCACCATACTCATCATCTTCACGTATATTACTAATATCAACAAAATTTATTAAAGCATCATCATTAATATCAATTGAAATAATTGATTTAATCATCTTTTCTATATTTTCTTTATTGAAATTAGCATCTTTGATAGCAGTATCTATATCTTTTGTTGAACGGCTTTCTAATCCAAATAATGTACTTAAATAAAATCCACCTTTTAAAATGAAATTATCACGATACTTACTGCTAGTCTTTCTATAAATCTATCATACATATATAGACGTAGTAATGTATTAAAATCTAAATTTCGCTTTAAAGTTATATTTTTTAATTTGTCTTTTACTTGCATACTATTCATACATAATACTCACAAAATTCATAACTTCTTCTTTTATACCAAGCATATCAGCATACTTAGAAAGTTTAATTAAATCTTTATCCTTTCTTTTCAGATATTCTCTAACGGCAAATTTTATATGTTCTATATCCATTCTTTTTTTAGAACGAATTATATCACAGATACATCTTTCCATATCATAGGCTTTGACTTTATTTCCTTGTGGTGTTTCCACTTTTGTTATTCCAATATCATAATATTTATCATCAATGTAAAATACATTATGCTTTTTTAGTTTTGGATTATTGTATTTTTGGGTAACTGTTATATCAAAAGAACTATCTGGAGCTTTAATTGATAGATTATGAAAATACAATGCAGTCATATGAGAATATATTATTTTTGGGGTACTAATACTAAGTACATAATATACATCTTTAATTTTTTTTGAATCTATATATATACCCCTAGCAACTTTCTCTATCACTTTTTTCTTAGTCATAGTAGATAGATAATTTCTACTAATGCCAAAATCTTTAAGCTCTTGTGCGGTAATATATCCCTTATTTATTTTCATAAGTTTTTGAATTATTTCCATATTGCTTTCATTTATAAAATTCTTTTTCATCATCATATTCATAATCATACTCCTTGTACATTCATACGGATATTTTAATATTTAGCCGTATCTTTGTCAATTGTTTTTTATTTATTTGCAATTTTTAATTTTTTTGCTTTACTTATTATATAAAAATTTGATAATAAACAAAAATGAAAGTTTTCACTCTCTTCTGGGATTTTGTTTTTTTACTAAAACATAAATAAAGGTGGCGGTTTAATGAATAATTTTTTTCTGAAATTAATTATCTTGATTCTACTAGTAACACTTACCTATTAATTATTCAAAAAATATTTTTTATTGACAAATACTAAATTATTCAAAAGTTATCTAATATAAATTTTTAAAAAAAAATTTTACAAATTAATGTAAATCTTTTTAACTAACAACTAAAGTATACGGGTTTGAAATAGTTCCTATTCCACCACCTAATTTTACATCATTGCTAATATAAAAGGACGGGCGGACCACACGCGGGAACGCGCCGACATAGGCGTTGGAGAGATTACCGGGTGTACCCACATAGAACGCAGTGACAAGAGAATCGCAGTTTTGGGTTATTAACCATTCCCATAAGCCCATATATAACCAGTTACTATCTGTTGCCGAACGATATTCATTTTTTATTAATCCTTCTGGGAAACTTCCTGCTGGGTTATTATCTTTATCAGTTTTTCCTGGATTAGTGTAAGTAAATGTTCCTGTGTATGGTTGTTTGTTCCAATTTTTGGGTGCTGCTCCATATAAATAATCACTTACATATAATAAGCCTATATATTCTGAATCGGTTTTTTTATCATCTTGAGCATCTGTTCCTAATTCATTATTATATACTGTTTTGACATTATTAGCTATTACTATATTATCCCATGTTGCATTCTTATTTCCATATATCCATTCATGTTTTGTTATTAATTCTCGATATGTTTCATCTATTGTACTTAGGTATTTTTTATTTAAATGAATTTTATTTAATAATGATGTTTCCCAATTGGCTAGTGTTGCTTCACTTCCGTTTTCTTGCCAATAATATATATCTACATGATCTAATAAACCTTTATATCTATGCGTAAATGCATCTCTTTCTTCATTATTTCCTGTTGATGATTGATAAGGATTTCCTGTAAAACGTGAGCCATTGGTTTCAGGGTCAGCCGTTTCAAAATCTGATGTGCTTGCTGTTCCAGCTCCTAATAATTCCTTATTAGCATAATCCGCTTTTACTACTTTTATTCCATCATTTCCAAATGTTCCGATTATTCTAAATAAGTTATCTTTATTATTACAGTCAGTTCCTAAACATATATAATTATTTACTTTTTCGAATGAGCCTGTATATCTATAACTTTTATCATTGGCTTCTAATGTATAGTTTTCTTCTCCTTCATAATCTGCTTCTCCATCATGATAGATTATATTACTTGCTCCATATTCACTTTCATCATGTAACTTCTTTATACATCCAGCAAGCTCTTCCCCTTCACTACATACATCCATTAAATCATTGGCTATTTTCTTTTCTTGGATTCTTATTCTTCCTTTAAAACTTTTCCCTGTATTTAATTCTTGATTTGTTTCTAAGTTCTTAAATGTTATTGTTATTTCCCATTTATCTGTTTTTGTATTTTCTTGTTCTAAATCATGATTTTCTTTATTTACTTTTATTACATAATCTTCTACTATAGGATATATTCCTTCTCTTAACTCCGTTATATCATAACTATCATTTGCATTGTTTAATGTTGCTTTATTTAAGCCTTCTATATTTACTTCATAACCATCTGGTCCTTTTACTGTTAAAAATAATTCAGGTATTGCCTCATACCCTAAAGTTAATCCATTATAATCGACATTATTTCCTAATGTTTTATCATATTCTTTTAAAAATACTATTGGGTCTTCTTTATCATTATCTTTATAGGAAGAATATTCTAAATCATTTTCTAGTATTTCTAAATATATACTATATTTATAATCTTCTGTTTCATTAGTTGTATTATTAGCTATTAAGGTAGCACTTACATTTGTTGTTCCTTCTTGATTACTATCACCTAATTTAAATTCATCTGGTTTTACTTCAAGAGTTATATTATCTCCACCAATAAAAGATAAACTATCTACTGTTCCAGTTGTCGTATTTATATTAGAAATTGTTGTATTACCATTTACACTTTGAAAATATGCATAGGTTGCTCCTATTACAACTATTAATATTACAAATATGCCAACAATTAATAAAATTAAAGACTTTTTATTACCCTTCATATATATCATATCCTTTCGTCAAATACTCTATCTAAAGCCCATTTTACTATATATATATATATATCAAGGGTTAATTTTATTTTTTTAAAAGCTTTACATAATTTGTCAAACGATAATTTTATAAAAAAGGTAATTTAGATAACCGTTATAATTATTTTAATTCTGGTCTTAAAACCAGGACAAATTAAAAAAATTTTACATTAATCTGTAAAGTTTTCTATTTAAAATTAATTTATTTGCTTTTTCTGGTAATGCTTCATTTATTGTTTTTTCTCTATTTTGAGATAAAAGATTAGTATAACTAAGGTTAAATATTGCTAAAAATTCTTCTTCATTATAGTCTGAAAACTTTAAAGACAATATTCTTTCTAATAAATTATTAGTTATTTTATTAATATCTACTAATAAATTAGGTTTTATATTAATAAAACTCATAGAACGACCTAAGGCACAATAAATATCTTCATTTTTATTTAAAGGATAATTACGATTTTTAATATCTTCCCCATTTTCATAATGAATATTTTGAACTGTATGAATTTTTTGATATTCTTCTAAGCAAATATTTTTTTCTATATAAATTTTACTATCAATATTTTCTTTTTGATGATGAATAGAAATAATATCAGGAGCATCTGTATAATCAAAATATTCTTGATCTGTTCTAATGGATAAATCTTTAATATCTTTTCTTCTAATAGGAATTTCTAATTCATATTTTTTATATCCCCCGGCATATATTTTAAGCTTTATGGCAATTTCATTATTATAAATATAAGAATGATATAAATTAAATTCTAAAGAAATAAGATATTCATCACCCTCAATTTTTCGAACAATGTTAGCCATTATTTTATCTACTTCATTATATTTATCTAATTTATAACTTGCATCAAAAGTAAAATTTTCATCTTCTCCTAACATTTTAAAAGAATCATTATTAAAAAAGGCATTACCTATTTTATTATTTTCTTTATTTAAAATATTAATCGTTTCCCATTTTTTTAATTTCCCCGTTAAATCTAACTTATAACCTAAAACATTTAATAAAAGTATTCCCGGTTTTATTCTTTCTTCAAAATCAATTACTTCCATTACACCCTCCAATTCCTTATTATAATTAATATAAATGTTTAATGTCAAATCTTTCTTTAAGTTTTATTTTTTCACTCTTTATTTTGCCGTTTTCTTTAAAGTACTGATACGTATCTTTTTTTAAAATATCTAAGTTTCCTTTTCGGGTATTTATTTTGGAAAAAGAATAATCTTTTAAATAACGTTCTAATAAAAAACGATTATAAATATAATTTTTATTTTGATAGTATTCATATGTTTTATAAATTAAAAAAGCAATAATTAAATAATTATTTAAAGAATAAGTATAATTAAAAATAAAAAATAAAAAAATATTAAAAATTGATAAAATAAAATTTAAATAATATACTTTTTGAAAAGGGAAAAATTTAGCTAAAAAACTAGATAATATAATGCTACCATCTAAAGGAATAATTGGTAATAAATTAAACATTATAATCGAAGTATTATAATTAAAAATTATATTTTTAGTGGTATTACTAAATATTGGCATAAACAAAAATAAATAAATTAAAATTTGATTAAAGATACCACCCAAAGCAATGATTATTTCCTGTTTTAAAGGAGCATTTAAATCTTTATTTACTTTAGTTATACCTCCAAAAGGATAAATATTTATAGATTCAATTTCATAACCTAATATTTTAATAAAAAAAACATGACCTAATTCATGAATAATAACAATTAAAAAAATAATTAAAGCATTTTTAATAAAACCACATAAAAAGGCAATAAAAAGAAAATATATAGTAAATGAATTAATTTTTATATTCTTCATATTTTAAATATTCATTATTCTTTTTTATAACCAAATACAAAATATCGTCAATAGTTTCGCCAATTGTAGTATCTTTTTCAATATAATCATATAATTTTACATTAACATTAGCAATGTTACCATACCAAATATCTGCCCCATCATTACCTTGAACTATAACTGTATTACCATAACCTTCTTTTTCGCCAATATAAACTACTATTCCCCCATTTAAATTCGTAACTAAAGAATTAGGACTAACAGTTAACTTTTCCCCATCTAAGTAATCTTCAATATTTTTATAAACTAAAGAACCACTGAAAACGGTTTTATCTTGATTACCTTTAGGAATAACTTCGCCAAACATATTTTCATAAATGTTTTTAATTTTAGTAAATGGTAAGCTTTCCGTGAAAACATATTCTTTATATAAAAGTAAATTTTTATCACTACTTTTAATATAAATAATACTAACTAAAAATAAAATAATTCCTAAAAGTATCTGGGTAATATAAATATTTTTTTTATTCTTTTTAATAGTTTTTTTCGTACCATTATAATTTCTTCTTTTCTTTTTAAAATTTAATACTAGTTCATCCATTATAATCACCCAATTAAGTTTATGTGGCAATTATAATTTTTATAACTTATCAGAATAAAAATACTATTTAAAAGAAATATTTGTCCTATTATATAAAAGTTTAAATAATTAAAAATTAAATGAGATAAAAAATAATAAATTAAAATAGTTATTATTAAAAATAAATAGTACTTTATAAAATTATTTATTTTTAATGATTTTCTTATTAAATAAAAAATTGTTAGAAAAATAATATTAAATCCCCAGGTATGGAAAATAATAAAATCTAAAATAAACCCCATAGTAAATAAATATAGATAATTTTTGGAAATTATATTAATTAAAAAAAAGAAAGAATAATAAGAAGTATAATTATAAATTAAAATATCTAGTAATAAATAAATCATTCTCTACCTACTATAAAAACATAATTTAAATGATTAAAATCCACACTTGGATTAATAGTAATAATTTTTTCTATTTCTAAATTATCCATATTTATTTCTTTAACTGTACCAATTAAAATATTACCTGGTAGATTACCAATACCTGAAGTATAAATTTTATCGCCTAAATTTATCAAATCATAATTTGTTAGGTTACTAACTATTAATTTATTTTCTTTAGTTTTTAAAATTCCATAGCTATCATTTATTTTCACAGATATATTACTATCTTTATTAGTTATTAGTTTAACAAGGGCTTTTTCTTTATATACTTTACTTATAACGCCAATTAAACCTAAGTCATTAATAACAACATCATTTTCTTTTAAATTATCCATAGTACCTTTATATATCGTAATTTCATTTTTAAAATCATATATATCTCGATATAAAACTTTACTAATTTTATATTGATAATTATTTTCTATTTTATAATCTAATAATGCATGTAAACTATTATTTTCTTCTATTAAAGTTTTATTAATACTATCAGTTATTATATCGGTATTTAGCACTTGATCTTTTTTTATTAAAAATGCTAAAAAATTATTTCGAAATAGAAATAAGATAAAAACTAAAATAAGGACATAATATTCAATTTTTCTTTTATTCATATTTTTATTATGTTTCTTTTTTTTAAGAATATGTTAAAAAATCATTAAGCATACTTTGACAAAGATTATTTATGACTTCCTCTTTAGTAGTTTTAGATAATAATTCTTCATATTTTTCTAATTTTTGATTAAATTCGGGACTACCTTCCACTTTTTTTAAATAATAATCGATATTTTTCACATTATAATATTCTTTTAATTTATTTTTATTATTTTCCATAGTTGTTAAACAAGTTACTACACGATAATAGTCAGCAGTTTGATAAATAATTTTAGAAGGAAAATTCTTAGCATAATTATTGGCATTATCTAGATTTTTAAATACTCCTACTTGAAATAAATAAATATTTTGAGAATTTTTTTCTAAAGCCATTACTTCTTTATTAATATCTTTAAAAAATAAATAAGCAAAAAAAGCTCCTATTACAATAGCACCAATTATAAGCTTTCCATAGCTTTTCATATTTATCACCGATTTATTTATATCAAAAAAAATAAATAAAGTTTGTCGAATAAAGTTTTAAATAAAAAAAATATTAAATTTTTTTATTTAATATTCTAATTTTCCATTTTTTTCATCATTTTACTGGCTTCACTAGCTGCATTATTTAATATTTTTTCGACTTTGGCTTGCTTTTTTTTATCCATCATCATATAAGCAACAGTTCCTGCCATACCAATAACGGCAACTCCAGTCATAACTTCCATCATTTTTTTCATAAAATCCACCTCTCATAAGTATTATGGATTTTTTAAATTTATTTATACTTCATATAAAAGCATTATTTTTTCTTTTAAACTTGTCTTGCGATTATTAGCATAATTATTTTGGACTGCGCGGACAAATGAAGGAACTTCGCCAACGATAGTTAAAGTTTTTTTCGCCCGAGATACTGCTGTATATATTAATTTATTATAAAGCATATGATAATAATTATGACAAATTGGTAAAATTACATGTTCAAATTCACTACCTTGACTTTTATGAATAGTTATAGCATAGGCATGTTTTATCTGTTTAAGATCCTTTTTTTCATAAGTAACCATATTACCATCAAAATTAATAGTTATTTTATTACCTAAAATATGCGTAATATAACCAATATCGCCATTAAAAACATTATGTTCTAAATCATTAACTAATTGTAAGACTTTATCATTTTCGCGAAATATTACATCATTATAAATAATTTCCGCTTTACTCCTTTGTTCAGGATTATAGATATCTTGTAATATCCGATTTAAATTATCTATCCCATTATCGCCTTTATAAATAGGGGCTAAAACTTGCATATTTTTTTCATTAATCCCTTTAGTAAGCGAAATATCAATTATTTTTTGGATAGTTTCCTTTAAATTAGAAGCATCAGTTTGATAAAAAACATAGTCATCTTTTTTCATTAAAAATTCTTCACTTAAATCAACATTTTTTATTTCTTTAGCTAAATAAGGAATATAGGAATTATTACTTTGACGATAAATCATATTTAAAGGATGATAATTAAACAAATCTGTATTAATTAAATCATTTAATACTAAGCCAGGTCCAACAGATGGTAATTGATAAATATCCCCTACTAAAATAAGCTTAACATTTAAATTTATTCCTTTAAGTAAAGCATTAAATAAAGCTACATCTATCATACTCACTTCATCAACAATAATAAGTTCTTGATTCGTTTTATTATCTTCATTATAGAAAAATTCATTTCGATCTTTATTCCATTTTAAATAGCGATGAATAGTAGATGCTGGTAAACTAGTACTGGAAGCCATCTTTTTACTAGCTCGACCAGTTGGTGCCAAAAGAGCAATTTTATTCATAATATCTAAAGGCGATAAGTTATACTTAGCAATATATAATTTTACAATAGCATTAATAATAGTAGTTTTCCCAGTACCAGGGCCTCCCGATATAATCGTAATATTATTATTTAAGGCTCCAATAATAGCTTTCTTTTGGTCTAAATTATAAGTAATATTATTTAGTTTTTCCCAAGCATTTAACCTATCTTCTAAATTATCCATTTTTTTAACTGGCATACTATCTATTAGTTTTAAAGTATGAGCAATATTATTTTCTGCTTCGTATAATGTAGATAAATAATATCTTTTATCTTCTCGATGAATTTTACCATCGGCAATTATTATATTTAAATAATCTTCTAATTTTTCTTGTTCTAGATAAATATTAAATTCTCTTTGTAAAACAAAATTTATTTCTTCAATGAAGGAAAAAGTATCACCATTAGAATTACTTAATAAGCGCATAGACTCAATTATACAAGCTTTTAAACGAATTAAATTGTCACCAAATTGATTTAAATAAATAGTATCAATTCTTTTAAAATCTATTAGTTCTTTTATATCATAAAAGTCATCATTTAAAATACCTTCTATATTATCTTTAAAACGATTATATATCTTACTACATTCTTCTACCGTGAAACCCATATTTTGTAATTTTAAAATTATATCACTACTTTTATTAAAATTAAGTAAAGAATTATAAATTTTTTCGGCTTTACTTTCCGTCATGCCTTCTACTTTCATTAAATTATTTTTATCCTCTTTAATTATATTTAAGGCTTCTATTCCTAAAGTAGCAACAATTTTTTTAGCCGTTTTTTCGCCACAAGAATTAATAAAAGAACTAGCTAAAAATTCAATAATAGCATCTTCGGTTGTCGGAGGAGTTATTTCCATTTGATTAAAGTGATATTGTTTTCCAAATTTTTCATTATTTACCATTTCACCATATAATGTTACACTAATATCTATTTTAACATCGGTTAAATTACCCGTAACTGTAATTGTTTTATTTAAATATTCTTCCATAGTAGAATCATTTGTTTCTTTCACACGAAATAAAGCGACAACGTAACCGTTATCTTCATTAAAAAAAATAGTATTTTTAATTTTTCCTTTTATGTAATTCATAATCTCCTTTGATAAATTTTTCCAATTTCTAATTCTTCATTTAAGGTTACTTCTAAGTAATTACTAGTGTGACCTATACTTTTTTGATTTTCTACTTTTTCGATTAAAACATCAACTTCTTTACCTACAAATCTATTCATATATTCATTTTCTAATTTAGTGGATAAATTTAATAACTGTTTTACTCTTTCTTTTTTTACTTGTTCGAGAATTTGATCTGGCAAATTCATAGCAACCGTACCTTCTTTAGGAGAAAAAGGAAAAACATGAATTTTACTAAATTTGATATTTTGGGAAAATTCCAAAGTATTTTTAAAATCTTCTTCCGTTTCTCCCGGAAAGCCAACAATAATATCGGTAGATATTGCTATTCTTGGCCTAATTTTTCGAATATCATTGATTTTATTTTGAAAATATAAAAGATCATACTTACGATTCATCTTTTTTAAAATATTATCACTTCCCGATTGAAGGGGAATATGTAAATGATCGACTAATTTTGGACAATTTTTTAAAACATTTAAAAATTTTTCAGTTAGTTCCGTCACCTCAATACTCGAAATGCGAATTCTTTTTAAATCCGAAATTTTATTTAATTCCATTATTAAATCACTTAAATCATGGCCATTAGAAAAATAATGTCCAGTATGAATACCCGTCAAAACAATTTCAGCATGATTTTTAGCTAAATTTTTAGCTTCCGAAATAACTAAATCAAAATCTTTACTTCTAACACTTCCCCTTACATAGGGAATAATACAATAGGAGCAAAAATTATCACAGCCATCCTCAATTTTGATAAATGCTCGAACGTGATCATAATCAGTTAAAGTATCATTAAATCCCTTACTAATTCTTTTTAATTTTACATTATTAATTGTCTTTTTATTTTTAAGATAATCTAAAATAATATCCGAAACTTTATCTTTACTATCATTACCAATGATAATATTTACCCCCATTTTTTCATATACTTTAGGATTATTTTGCACAGAACAACCCGTTACTACACTTATTTTATTAGGATAATTTTTAAGCCACCGCCGAATTAATTTTAAACATTTTTTGTCAGCGGTATTAGTTACTGTACAAGTATTAACAATAAATATATCAGCATCTATAACATTTTCAGTATACGAAAAATTATGATGAAGTAAAGATTCCTTCATCATATTAGATTCATAATTATTGACTTTACATCCAAAAGTATAAATTGTAAATTTCATAAGCTCCTCATTATTGTAAACTATTTTGTAATTGTTTTAAAGCATTTAAAAAGGCCTCTTCTTTTTGAAAACTTATTACTCGCCCCGTAAAGACTGGTTTTTCGTTTTCATCTTTATCTAAAATCAAATGATCTAAATCAATTTTTTTAACGGATAAGTCATCATAATATTCTTCTTTTTCATAATTAATTTCATAATTATTATCCTTTTTTAAAAGTTCATCATAACTTATTATCGCTTTTTCTTCTTGATCTTTTTCATAATCCGTAAAGGTAACTGTTTTAGGTTCCTCTTTCATCATATTTTTGGTTATTTCTTTTACAATTGCCATTTCTCTAGTTTCTTCAAGTTTATCTTTTTTTTCAGTCTTATCCTTTTTATTTACTAAAACATCATCATTTATTTTTATAAAATATAGTAAAGTGACAATTAAAGTTAGTAAAATAACAATAGCAAAAAAGAAAACATAATCAATAAATGTTAACGTCTTTAAAAACGCAAAAATATCTTTAAAAAATTGCATAATACCACCACAATATTATTTTACCATTAATATACTTAAACGTTAATGGTTAATTATCTTGTTTACAATTAAATTTGTAAACAGTAATGTATATTATACTACCTTTTACATTAAATGTCTAATAAATTATAAGGATTATCTATAGTTCCTTTTCCTTCCGCGGAAACATTTTTAATAATATTAATTGTTGGCCTTACTCCTAATGATTCTACCCCTAAAGAACTACTACTTAAAGAACCATTATTAGTTACTACATAAGGATAATAACCATTATTATTTATTTTAGCACTTGTCATTGTAAAATAATTAGAAGTTATTTCCGAATTATATAAATAATAACTTGTATTTTCTTTTTCTGATGCTCCAGCCATAACAACTTCATCAGCCGTAAGTAGACCAATATTAGAATTTATTACATCACCAAAACAATTACTATTAGGAATGTAATTTTTACTTAATCGATCATAAGCGGCATAATATTCACTACCTTCAGTTATCAAATTATCATTACAAAACTTGTGACTTGCTATTAAATTATTATAATTAGCAAGATAAACACTTTGCCAGTCTTTTAAAGCTGTTTCAATTAATGAACCAGCATAATTATAATTTTCATTATTTTCATAACTAGAATTAGTTTCAATTAATTTATTTAAAACTAATTTTACAGAACCATCTTCATTAATTTTAACTATTCGCCATAAATTATCAGCAAAAAGAACATAATTATTATCTACATTTCCCCGAAAATAATAAATTGTTCCTTCTTCCGTATTATTTTTAATTAAACCTTCATTTTCAACAGCACTTTCACTAAAACTAGTTAAAGGTTCTTCTTTAATAACATTATTTTCTTTAATAATATCCGCGAAAGTTTTACTTATTTTGCTACTTAAAGCCACAACAATTTCTCCACTATAATTTTCTTTATTTGCATTATTTATTGTCATTTCATATTCTTGAGTAGCATTCGCTGGTACGGTTATTTGATCTGTAACTATTGAAGAAACTAATATATTTTCAATGTTTAAATCATCATTCAAACCTTTTAAAGTATATTCGGCATCATTAGCATATACATTACTTAATTTTATATAAAAAGTTTCTTCTTGATTACTATTATTTGTAACCGTAAAGTTAATTATTTGATTATCTTTAGCTTTAAATTTATTACCATTAGCATAGTTAATAGTAATATTACCATCAACTACCACTATACTTTTATTAAACAAATATTTTTTATAACCAACACCCAAAGCTATACAACTTACCATAAGTAATAATATTAAAAATAAACTAGATTTATATCTTAACCGCATATCTATCATTCCTTACATATATTCCCATCTATGGTATATAAATAATATATCATACTTTTTTTAATAAAGCACTAATTATTTTTAAACTTTGGTATTTTAAAATATTAAAAAAGTGCTTTTGCACTTTTCATTAACTTATTCGATAAGGGTTATCTTTAGTACCAAAACCATTCAATAATTTAATGGAAGAAGTTAAATAAAACACTGGCCTAACGCAATAATAACCTTCCCAACTATTAACCCAAATAGTATCAATATTACTTCTATAATATGCCATATAAGCTTTATTATCAGTATCACTATTAGAAGTTATAAACCAATCATTTAATCCCAAAACTAGCCAATTTTTAGAATCGGCATCTCGATAATCTTCATAAGGCGATGTATCTTTTTCAGAATTTCTCCCTTTTAAATTCCAATAAGAATTTTGGGCGGCATAATAAAAATCACTTAAATACATAAGACCTATATTAGCAGAAGTAGTACTATCATTTATCATTTCTGATGTATATGCAATTTTAGCATTACTATTAAGACAATTTTCTTGGGAACAACCATTAATATGCCATTTTGTTTCTATTATTTTTTCTACTAATTTAGGATTTTTATTTGCCAAGTAGTTATAAAATTTTCCATTTAAATTAATTTTATTTAAATCACTATCTTCCCATTTATTAGTATTTAATGTATTCCATTTGTAAATTATTTTTTCTTGAGCATTTGTTTCATTATAGTACCAATCAGCATATAAAAAATTGCCAAAATATGCACCTACACCTTCCCCACCAGTTTCATCGGCTGTAGTATAATCATATTTAATTAATTTAAGTTCATATTTGCCATAATCTGTACTTTTTTCATCTTCATTTTTAAATATGCCGATTATTCGATATAAATTATCAATAGATTCACATTCTCCACTTACAGTACTATTATCTAAACATACATAATTATTTACGATATCATTACTTCCTGCATATCTATAGGAATCATCGTTAGCTACTAAATTATAATTTGGAAATTCTTTTTTTGTGGCATCAGCTAAATTATGATAGATTATTGCTCCATCTATTTCATAGTTTTCTTTTATACAACTTGCAAATTCTTTTCCTTTGCATCTATTTCCAATATTATCTATATCAAAATAAATAGTACATTTTTCACTACCATTTGTATTTAATACTATTTGACCATTTTCAAAATTTACTTCTCCTCCATTTTCACATGTACTTAATTCTTTATTAAATATGTATCCTTCTTTAGGCCAAGCGTCTATTTCACCATCAATATAATCTTCATTTTTATCTTGTAATTTTATACTCATTAATTTACTATCTTTATTTTCTAAGATTAATTTATTTTTCTTATTTAAATATAAATTAATAATAAAATAAGAAGCTATTATTCCCAAAATGCAAAAAAATATTAATATTTTTTTATTTACTTTTAACATTTTTATTCTCCTTCTTATTTTTATAAAAAATCATTCTAACCCCATTTTACTATATATATATATATATCAAGCCTTCGTTTTTCAAAAAATAAAACTTTACATATTAAAAAAAAGAAAACAAGACTTAAATTCTTGTTTACAATTATATTGATAAATATTTTTTAAAATCTTTAAATTCACTAGAATTATCTAAATCAGTTTTAGCTAAATCTTGTAATAAGTCTTTTTGTTTTCGATCTAGTTTACTTGGAATAATAACATCAATAATGGCATACATATTACCTCGCATTATAGAGTTGGGTGTCTTAATTCCTTTACCTTTTAATTTTAGTTTAGTTCCTGACTGCGTTCCCGGTTTTATTTCTAAAATTACATTTCCATTCAATGTAGGGATTTCTTTTTTACAACCTAATGTAGCTTCAACTATTGTGGTAGGTACCTTTAAATAAATGTCTTGATTATCTCGAGTAAATAATGGATGTTCTTTAATTTTAAATTCAATGTATATATCTCCATTCATTCCTCCGTTTCGAGAGGCATTTCCTTTTCCTTGTAAACGTAATTGGTAACCATCGTCTACACCCTCAGGAATAGTAACGGTAAATGTTTTAGTTTTCTTAATAATACCTTTACCCCGACATTCATCACAAAGTAATTCATAAGAACGGCCATTACCCCGACATTCAGGACAAATTTTTTGGGTTTGCATATAGCCAAAAATGGTTTGTTGTTGCTCTAATACCCGACCAGCGCCACCACATGTTCGACATGTCTTTTCGTTAAATCCTCCTTTGCCATCACATTTGGGACAAGTAACATTTAAATCTAATTTTATATCTTTTTCACAACCAAAAACAGCTTCCTCAAAAGTTAAGTTAAGAACTATTCTTTCATCTTCTCCTCGACTCCGAGAAGTCGAAGAACTATGGCTTCGACCAAAACCGCCAAAACCAAAACTGCCTCCAAATAAATCATTTAAAATATCGTCTAAATTAATATCTCCCATATCAAAGCCCCCAAAACCATCAGCCGAAGAACCACCATTTTGGAAAGCCGCATGACCAAATTGATCATATTGTCGTCTTTTATTAGGATCGGATAAAACCGCATACGCCTCACCTATTTCTTTAAATTTTTCCGCAGCTCCTGGTTCTTTATTAACATCAGGATGGTATTGTTTAGCTAATTTTCGGAAAGCTCTTTTAATTTCTTCATCAGTTGCATTCTTACTAATTCCTAAAACTTCATAATAATCTTTTTTATTCATTTTTTATTCACCTCTTAATATAAGCTTTCTAATTCATTAACTAATTCTTTAAAATATTGAAAAGCTTCTTCGATAACTGGACCATCTAACATATCTACTCCTGCCACTTTTAATGATTCAATTGGATCCATCGTAGCCCCTAAAGATAAAAATTGTAAATATTTTTCGACAGCACCATCTTTTTTATTTAATATATCCATGGCAATTTTTATGGAAGCGGCATAAGCCGTTGCATATTGATAAACATAAAATGGAGAATAAAAATGTGGTATTCTTTCCCATTCATATTTTATGAATTTATCAACAACAATATTTTTTCCAAAATATTCTTTATTTAATTTATAGTATAAATCTTCCATTACTTCATGAGTTAAAATAGTTCCTTCTTTTTCTAAATCATGAATAGTTTTTTCAAATTCCGCAAACATAGTTTGGCGATATATAGTTGCTTTAAAATCCCCAATTAAATCGTCAATTAAATATTTCTTTTCTTCCTTTACATTAGTGTTATTAATTAAATATTTACTTAATAATATTTGATTTACTTGACTAGCAACTTCCGCTACAAAAATAGAATAATTATAGTCTTGATATTTTTGATTTTTAATTGCATAGTAATAATGCATAGCATGACCTAATTCATGAATTAAAGTTGAAACATTTTCTAAAGTTTCATCATAACTTAATAATACATATGGATGTTTATTATATACAGCGGTACAATAAGCTCCATTTCTTTTACCTGTATTAGGGCAAAAATCAATCCAGTGTTCACTAAATGCTTTATTTAAATCATTAGTATAGCTATTACCTAAAACACTTAAAGCTTTCATAATTAATTCTTGGGCTTCTTTAATAGAATATTTTTTAGTTATATTTTTAACAATTGGCGCATAGGTATCATATAAATGTAATTCCTTTATTCCTAATGCCTTCTTTTTAATTAGCCAATATTGAGATAAAGGTTCGACATTATCTTTTACTTTTTTAATTAAATTATCATATACTTTAACCGGAATATCATTAGCATATAGACTTTGATGTAATGCACTTTCATACCCTCTTATTTTAGCTATATTATTATCATTTTTAACTAATGAGCCTAATAAATAAGTATAAGTATTTTTAAAATTTCCATAAGTTTTATATAATTTCGTAAAAGCATTTTTGCGAATAGTTCGATTATCACTTTTATTTAAAAGTCGATAAGTTTTTTCATCTAAATCAATATATTCTCCATTTTCATCCTTAATTTTACCAAATTTTAAATCAGCATCGGTTAGCATTGAATAAACATCATCTGGTGTAGAAAAAGCGCTACTTATATTAGCTATTAATTTTTCTTCCTTTTCGCTTAAAATATATTTTTGATATTTAAATATTCTTTTTAAAACTCTTGCAAATTCCTTTAATTCGGGTTTTTCTTTAATATATTTTTCAATGACGTTAAGATTACTTTTTAATATTTCAGGTACAATATAAGCACTAGAAACAGAGTATTTTTCATATACTTTAGAAACTTTACCAAATAACTCTTGATATAATGTATTTGTTGTATCACTATCATTTTGCATATGAGCATAAACATATAATTGTTCAAAAGTTTTAGAACATTCATTATCAAAAGTCAATAATTCATATAAATTATTAGCATTATCCAAAATATGATTTTCATATTGAGAATAATTACTTAAATTTTTTTCAAAATTATCCAAAGCCGTCAAAAAATCTTTTTCCGTTTTATATAAATCTTTAACATTCCATTTAAGTTCATCGGAATAATCTTCTCTTTTTTTCATAATTCTCCTTTAACTAATATAAAGGAGAGTTTATCTCTCCTATATTATTTTTCTTCGTAAGTAGCATCTTCTACTTTTTCTTTATCTTCTTTATTAGAATTGTTATTTTCACTATTTTCTTGATTTTCTTTAGCTGCTTGTTCATATACCTTAGCCGCTAAATCCATAGCTACTTTATTTAATTCTTCGGTTTTCTTTTTAATTTCATCAATATCAGTACCTTCTAAAACTTTTTTAAGATCACTAACTAAATCTGTAGCTTTCTTCTTATCATCATCACTAACTTTATCGCCTAAATCTTCTAAAGCTTTTTCGGTAGAGAATATCATTGCATCCGCATTATTTCTTACTTCTGCTTCTTCTTTCTTCTTTTCATCAGCTTCTTTATTAGCTTCGGCTTCTTTAACCATCTTATCTATTTCATCATCACTTAAATTAGTACTTGATGTAATAGTAATTGATTGTTCTTTATTGGTTCCTAAATCTTTAGCTTTAACATTAACAATACCATTGGCATCAATATCAAAAGTAACTTCGATTTGAGGTACGCCTCTTTTGGCAGGAGGTAAATTAGTTAATTGGAAGTTTCCTAAAGTTTTATTATCGGTGGCCATTGGTCTTTCACCTTGTAATACGTGAATATCTACAGCTGGTTGATTATCTACAGCAGTTGAAAATACTTGACTCTTGCTTGTTGGAATAGTTGTATTTCTTGGGATTAGGACTGTCATTACATTTCCTAATGTTTCAATACCAAGAGAAAGTGGTGTTACATCAAGTAAAACAATATCATCAACTTCACCAGTTAAAACTCCACCTTGAATAGATGCTCCCATCGCCACAACTTCATCAGGGTTAACACTCTTATTAGGTTCTTGACCTAATTCTTTTTTAACTAATTCTTGAATATAAGGGATTCTAGTAGAACCGCCAACTAAAATGACTTTATCAATATCACTAGCTTTAAGTTTAGCGTCTTTTAATGCTTTTCTTACTGGTTCAAGAGTTGAATCAAATAAATCTCGACATAAATCTTCAAATTTAGCTTTTGATAAAGTTACTTCCATATGAAGTGGACCTTCATCAGTTTGAGCAATAAATGGTAGAGAAATTTGCGCATTAGTCATACCTGATAAATCTTTTTTAGCTTTTTCCGCAGCATCCTTTATTCTTTGCATAGCCATAGGATCTGTGCTTAAATCTACACTATGTTCTTTTTTAAATTCACTAACTAAATAATCAGATATTCTCTTATCGAAGTCATCGCCCCCTAAACGATTATTACCACTGGTAGCTTTAACTTCAAATACACCATCACCAAGTTCAAGAATAGATACATCAAATGTACCACCACCTAAGTCATAAACTAGAATAGTTTGTAATTTATCTTGTTTATCTAATCCATAAGCTAAAGCGGCAGCTGTTGGTTCATTAATTATTCTTTCTACTTCTAATCCGGCAATTTTACCAGCATTTTTGGTAGCTTGACGTTCGGCATCATTAAAGTAAGCAGGAACCGTAATAACGGCTTTAGTTACTTTTTCTCCTAAATAAGCCTCAGCATCTTTTTTAAGTTTAGCCAAAATTTTAGCGCTTATTTCTTCAGGTGTCCATTTTTTACCATTAGCTTCTACTTTTTCACTAGTCCCCATTTTTCTTTTAATTGAAGAAATAGTATTTTTAACATTAGTTACGGCTTGTCTTTTAGCAACTTCCCCTACTAATTCTTCATCACCTTTAAAGGCTACAACCGAAGGAGTTGTTCGATTACCTTCGGGATTGGGAATAACTTTTGGTTCTCCCCCTTCTAAAACTGCAACACATGAGTTTGTAGTTCCTAAATCAATACCTATAATTTTACTCATATATAATCATTCCTTTCTTTCTTTTGAGTATTCGATATTTATTCGCTAACACGAACCATAGCATGTCTTATAACTTTATCTTTGTACATATAACCTTTTTGTAAAACATCTAAGACAATTCCCGGTTCTTTTCCTTCTTCATGGATAGTTAGTACAGCTTCCATGGTATTAGGATCAAATTCTTTATTTAAACAATCTATTTCTTTTACTTCCATACTTTCTAAAATATTTAGTAAATTACCATAAATCATTTTAAATCCTTCTAAAAACTTAGATACTTCATCAACTAAATTACTATCATCTAATTTTATAGCTCTTTCAAAATTATCAATAATGGTTAAAAGTTTTACAATTAACTCTTCCCCTTCATATTTACACATTCGGGCTTTTTCTTCATCATTTCTTCGCCGAATATTTTGAAGTTCAGCACTTATTCTTAAAATCTTTTCATTTAAAGATTTATTTTCTTCCTTTAATTTATTATCTTCTTTATTAGTTTTAACTCCCGTATTTTTCTTTTTTATTTCTTTTACTTTTTTCTTATTATTTTCTTTTTCCATTATTCTCCTCTTTTTTCTATTTCCTTATCGATATAATTAAGAATTCCGACTATTCTTTGATAATCCATCCTTTTAGGACCAATTATCGCAATAGTTTTTTCTTCCCCATCTATCATATATTTTTTTCTAATAATAGTTACATTAGAATCAAATTCATTTTCTTCCCCAATATAAATTTTGACTTCATCATCATTATAATCATTAGCTTCAATTCTTTTAATAAAAGACATATCTTCTAATTTATTAGCTAATCTTTTCATTTCATCAACATTATTATATTCTGGCTGTTCAAATATTTTCGTTCGACCACTCATATGAACATTACTATTACTAGAAACAAAATCATTAAAGGCATCATAGAAAATATTATATATTGTTTCATACTGCCGAATTTGTTTTTTTATGATAGGTTTTATTTCTAATTCTAAACGCTCACTAACTTCATCTATGGGCGTACCTACAAGTTTTCTATTTACTAAATCCCCAACTTTTAATAATTCTTTTAAATCGGTACCTTCTTTTAACGTAAATGTTTTATTTTCGACATGTCCCTTATCGGTACAAACAATAGCAACTATTTGCGTAGAACTTAAAGTTACAATACTAATTTGCCTTAAATTATTATCTTTACTATTACTTCCTAAAACAACACTTGTATAATTAGTTATGTCACTTATTATTTCCATACATTGAGTAATAGCATCAGATAATTGTAAATCATTATTAGCAAAAATAGTTTGTAATTTTAACATATCCTTACCATTTAACTTTTCGGCTTCCATTAAATTTTCCACATAGTATTTATAACCTTTTTCACTTGGAATTCGTCCACTACTAATATGATTTTTTTCTAAATATCCCAGTTCTTCTAAATAAGCCATTTCATTTCTAATCGTAGCGGAAGAACAGTTAAATTTAGAACACAAAGCTTTGGAACCTACTGGCTTAACAGTTTTAATATATGTTTCGACAATTTCTTTTAAAAGATTATTTTTTCGTTCGTCCATATACTACCTTCTTTAGCACTCTTCTTATTTCAGTGCTAATACCATTATAATATTATGCTTAGCACTTGTCAATATATAACTGCTAATTTAAATTTATTTTTACATTTAAGAAAAAAACAAAATAAGCAATTTTATTTTGTTCTTATCGAGGTAACTTTATAATATTATTTTTGCGAGTTAAATTATAACTATTTAGATTATTAGTTAATATATTTATCGCTTTTTCTTTCCGAGACTCAGGAATAGCATCACTCATATTAATTGCTAAAATAATGTCTTCTAAGAATATTTCTTTATGATTTTTAAATTTGGCACAACTAAATGTTATTTTTAAAATATCTAAAATTAAATCAGGATTTTTTAAAGTTTCGCATGTGCCATCTTCTTTAATAAAACTAGCATTAATAGTTAAATTATATAAAGTTTCAAAAATAACATTTTTATAATTTTCGTTAAAATTAAATAAAATATTATATTTATTAATCAAAAAAGATAATTCAGAATCTAAAATATTCCAAATAACATCTTTAGATGGTTCTAAAACTTTAATAACTTTAAATCTTCGCCGAAAAGCTAAATCAGGCAAAATATATTTTTGAAATTCTTTTTCCGTCGTATCCCCTATTAATCTAATTTTTCCTTCTGATAAATAAGATTTTAAAATATTCGCTAAATCAGTATTATTTTTTTCGGCTCTACCTAATCCCATAGCCATATGCATCTCTTCAATATAAAGAATAATATTAGGATTTTTAATTAAAGATTTAATAATATTTTCAATTTTTTCTTCAAACTGACCACGATAAATAGTTCCACTTATTAAGGAATTTAAATTTAAACGATATATTTCTTTCTTTTGTAAATCTTCATTTGCCATTTTATTTATAATTCGGTAAGCTAAACCATTTACTAAACTAGTTTTACCTACTCCAGCTTCGCCTATTAGAAGAACAGATTTTTCTAAAGATAATAAATATATTTCCATCATATCTAATTCTTTTTTTCGTCCTATCGCCGGATCTTTTAAATATATCTTATCAGTTAAAAAATCACCACTTTTTAATAAAATATCATCATGTTTTTCTTGATTAAAAGTTACATTTGCTAAATTCATTTTTCCTTCACTATCTAAATCTTTTGCCTCTTTACCATTTTTTTTAATTTTATCATCTACCTCAATTTCTTCATTATTTTCCATTTTTAAATCATATAATATTGCCACATTAATTTCTAATATATTTTTAGTTTTAATATAATACGTCCGATAGAAATCTTCCGAAATTCGTTGATATAAGAGTTTAATTAAAGGACTATGATAAATATTATTTATAATTAAATCCATATATAAATTTTCATCTTTAACTATTTCTAAATTATTTATTCTAATATAGTTTTCTAAAAATATTAAAAGCTTTTTTTTGGTAGTTTTATTTTGTCGGTAATTATACATATTAAAAAAAGGATTTTTGAAAAATTTAATAAAAGCTTCTCTTTCTTCATCACCAAAAGGATTTTTATATAAATACTGATAATTATAAACACCTGATAAAAGTAAAGAAAAATAATTAGAAAGCATTTCATCAAAATTTAAGTCTTTTAAATATTGTTCGATTATATTCGCCGTATCTATAAATATTGTCATTGAAGTACGTAAATTATTATAATTAATATTAATCATTTTTTACTCCTTAATAGAAGTTATTTTAGCACAAAGATTATAAAAAAACCAGTAATTATTACTGATTATTTTTCTTCTTCATCAACTTTTATAACTTCTTCATTTTTATAGTAGCCACATTGTAAACAGGCTCTATGAGGTCTAATAGTTGCTCCACATTTTGGACATGTTGTTAAAGATCCTACAGTTTTCTTTAAATGCGTTCTCCGCATTCTTTTTTTTGTTTTACTAGTTCTTCTAAAAGGAACTGCCATATTTATTCACCACCTTTAAGTTTATTTTACTTTTTAAGACTCTTTTTTATTTGAATCTCCATTTAATTCCCAACCATTACCATGAGCTTGTAATCCTGAATTATTAGTTACACTAATGGGAACTTCCAATACAATATTTTCCCATAAAATTTCATTTATATCAAGTATATTTTGTTTATTTTTCATAAATTTTTGAAAATCTGGACTATTTTCGTCGTAAATTTCTGTAATCGCAAAAGATAAAGGATAAGTTATATCTTCTAAAGTTATCGCATCCGGTATAATTATTTTTCCCGTAACCGCTAAATTAACTTCAATTTCTTCACTCAAAGTATATTTAAGATATCCATTGATATGCAAATTTTCTATTTTTTTTATAATATGAGAATCGATATTATCTATCGTTACATCGCTATCTAGGAAAATCGATCCTTTATTATATAATTCACCCAAATTAATTTCCATTTTATAATACCCTCCTAAACATTTTTTCTAATTCATATTTGGAATATTTCATTATTGATGGTCTTCCATGACAACAATTATAAGGATTATCACATTTGGTTAAATCATTTAATAAGTGTTCCATTTCGGTAAAAGATAAATCTTCATTAGCTTTAACACTCATCTTACAAGATACCATTTTCGCCATACTATCTAAAAATTTATCTTTAGCAAATTTCTTTTCATTAGTAATAACTAAATCAATAATGGACTTAATGTTTTCATCTTCATGATTACTTTTTAACCAAGTGGGATGTTCTTTTATAATAATTGTATTTACACCAAAATCTTCAATTGTAAAACCTAATTCTTCTAAAGTACTTTTACGTTCTTGAAATATAGTAAAATCACTAATACTTAGTTCGATAGTTAAAGGAACTAATAATTTAGTAGTACTTACTTCTTTATCTTTTATTTTTTTACATATATTTTCGTAATTAACTCTTTCATGGGCTGCATGTTGGTCAATTATATACATATTTTCTTCATCAGTAGCAATAATATAAGTTCGATGAACTTGTCCTACAGGATATAATTTTAATTTTCGAAATTCTAAATTAGTATCTACTACTTCTTCATAACCAATATTTAATTGTTGTTGTTCTAATTCGACGGGAATATCCTTTATTAATAAACTTTCGGCATTAGTTATATCATTAAAAACCGGCTCTTTATTAAACGGATAATTACTTTTTAAACTTGAGTTTTCCTTGTGCTTTTGTTCGATATTTTTAAGAAAATTAATTTCTTCTTTTTTGTCATTTTCTTTAATAGCATTAGGAATAAGTAAATTTTGGTATAACGTATCCTTAATAGTTTTATAGATAAATGTCGTTAAAACATCGATCTTACTCATTTTAATATCTTGTTTCGTAGGATGAATGTTGACATCTACCATAGTAGGATCTACCGTAATATTAATAACGACAATGGGATAAAACCCTTCATGTTTATATGTATTATAAGCATCATTAATTGCTTTATTTAAATCTAAATTACGAACAATTCGACCATTTACTATAGTGTGCATTCCTAAACGATTTTTGCGAAGAATACTTGGCTTACCAATATAACCTGAAATTAAAAAATCATCATTAAAGGCTTTTATTTCTAACATATTTTGGCTAACATTTAAACCATATATTTCATGAATTGTCTTAAGTAAATTATTACTACCACTGGTTTTAAATAAAACTTTTTCATTATTAGCTAATTGAAAAGAAATATCTGGTTTAGATAAAGCTAAACGTTCAATAAATTGTAAACAATTATTTAACTCTGTAGTCTCAGTTTTTAAATATTTTAAACGAGCTGGCGTATTAAAAAATAAATTTTTAACGGTTATTTTTGTACCAACTCGACCATTGCCATGACTACTTTCTAATAACTTTCCTCCTTTTATATGAATATATGTACTATCCATGCCATTACAAGTTTCCATTTCGACTTCCGAAACACTGGCAATAGATGCTAAAGCTTCACCCCGAAACCCCAAAGTTTCAATAAAAAATAAATCATCTTCTTTATATATTTTACTGGTAGCATGTCGAGAAAAAGCTAAAAGAGCATCATCTTTATCCATTCCTATGCCATCATCAACTACTTCAATTTTATTTATTCCCCCATTTTCTAAATTAATTTTTATTAAATGAGCATTGGCATCGATGGCATTTTCCACGAGTTCTTTAACAACAGAAGCACATTTTTCAATGACTTCACCCGCAGCAATCATATTAGCCATATTTTCACTCATAACTTTTATTTTACTCATGCTTACCTCCTATTATAGTTGGTCTTATTTCTAATAAATTTTCTGGTATATCAGTAGATATTATGGTATTTTTCTTAATTAAAATAAAGCCTAATCCTTTAATTATTAAATCCGTATTTTCTTTAACTTTAATTTTTTTAGGTAATTCTTCTCTTTTAACTCTTTTGCTAATTAGAATATCATTTGTAAAATAAAGAATTAAATTATTATTTTCGCTACTACTTATTCTATAATCATTTATTTTTAATAAATATTTGTTTTTTAATTGGTAAATTATTGGTCTAATCATTTTTTTAGGTAACATATTATCTAAAAAATTATTAGGGACAAAACCAGGAGTATCAAAAATAATACCTTCATTTGTCTTTATTTTAATAAAATCTAAAGTTGTATTACTTCTTTTACTAATAGTTAAATCACTATTTGCTAAAGCATTTATTAAACTACTTTTACCTGAATTGGTATAGCCGAGAAAATAAACTTTTTTTTCTTGGAAAATTATATCTTTAATAAAATTAATATTATCTTTATTTTTACTACTTGTATAAATTATATCCTCTTTTATATGATAAATATTTTTAAGATTATTGATTAAAGTATTTTTAGATATATTTTTAGGAATTAAATCACTTTTAGTTAAAACAATTATCTTAGGTAATTTTATTTTTTTATAGGTAGTAATTACTTCTTCATAGATATTTAAAAAGTCTAAAAGAAAAATAACAAAACCCTTTTCCTTATTAATTTTTGTAATAATATCTTCATTATTAATAGGTTTAATATTGACTATATTTTCTCCATAGTTTTTTATTTTAAAACATCTTTGGCATAATTTACTATCAATTTTTGGTGTATATCCATCTTTCAATTTATCAGTATTTTGTAAAATGGCACCACAACCCATACATTTCATAATTACCACCCACTTCTTTAACTAATTATACATTAGTACTATTTTTATGTGATATATATCTTACTCTTTTAAGATTATTTTTACTTTCCATATACTGTAAGTCAAATACATCTATTCCTTTTTCAAAAAAATCAGTAACTTTTACAACTTCCGTCAAACTAATAGTTGCAACTAGTTTTCTTTCTATTAAAGCTTGAACTAAAGGATAATAATCTAATGCATTTTTTTGATTTTCATTTAATTTAGCATTTTCCATAGTTTTTTTGAAATTTTTTAAGGCTTCTATTTTTTTATCAGTTTTGAAATTAGAAATATTATCAATTTCCACTGATTCCCTATCTAGATATTTAGCAAAATCAAATTTCTTTTCGGAAGGTACTGGATTATCAATATCTTCAATAACTTCTCCCTCACCTTTTATTAATCTATCAATTAAATCAACTAAAATAGGCGGTTTATATATATCGTAACTATATAAATGATATGAAAGACTACTACCACTGCCTAAATCTTCTTTCCGAGTTTCACCCAAATTTTTAATATGGCGAAGGCATTCTTCATTATAATATTTACTAGGATGATACGAATATTCTTTTTCCTCATGAGTTATATAACTACACTTATCGATTATTTCCTTTCTTAATATTACCAGTTCAACAATATTAAAACTTATTTTATATTTTTCTAAAAATTCTCCCTTTTGTTTATAATAATATAATTCATTCATATCCAAACCTCCATATTATTAGTCGTAATATTCTCCTTTAACTAATAATTTTTGCTTAGCTAATTTCTTTAAAATAGGTTTTTCCAGCATTCGATTAAAACGGGTAAAAATAGTTTCAAATGGAGCTAATTTATTGACAAATATAGAAGTAAATCCCATTCGATTGGCTCCTAGGATATCGGTTAAAATTTGATCTCCTATACAAGCTATTTCATCAACTTTAAAATGATATAATTCCATAATTTTTTGATATTTTTTCTTAAAAGGTTTATGACTACTATAAGCTGTATCCACATTTAATTGCTCTTTAAAAGGTCGTAAACGATTTTTCGTACTATTCGATATAATAATAATTTTAAAATTATTACTTAATAAAGCAAATAATTCCTTAACTTTAGAAGTTGGTTCTTTAGTTTTATAAGTAACTAAAGTATTATCTAAATCAAATAATAAACATTTTATACCATTTTTTTTTAATTTTTTATAATTAATAGTATAAATACTTTGCGCATAAATATCAGGAATAAATTTATCCATTTTAAACACATCCTTACATTAATAATTATAGCAAAAAGTTAAGGAAAATACCATTATATAAACGGGAGTTTTTTACTTTTTAAGAGGAGTAACTTTTTCTAAATATAATCTTCGCATAAATCCCCCATTTTTTTGAAACTTTTCATTGGCAGCATCGACTATTTCTTCAATTGTAAATCCATAATAAGTAGCCATAGCTCTTAGTACTTCAAACTTATCTCCTAATTCAGCTTTTATTTCTTCCTTAGTTTTAGCTTTCCTAACTTCTTCTAATTCTTCTTTATCTTTATTAAATAAGGCTTTAATGTAATCATCGTCATTTAATTTTTTTACGACGGGATTCTCACCATTATTTTTTATAATATCGGGAATATTATCGCGAACTAATTTATTATAAAATTTAGTATTAGCAACTAGTTCTATATACTCTAACATTTCTTTAGCTTCTAGAATACGCGCATCAACAATTTCTTTACTGTAACCACGAGTATAAAGCTTTTCTTTTTCTTCTTCATTAGTTAAAGCTTGACTAACTAATTCTAAGGGAAGAAAGTAAGCAACTTGTAAGTATTTTGTTTCATCCAATTTAAAATATCTTGACCAATTAAGTAAACTTAAATCTATAACTTTATCCATTGATAAGTTTCGTCTAGGATAATTTTCTTTTAACCATTTTTCTAAATAAACTTTGCGTTCCACTAATAACTTTTTTTTCATAAATTCCTAAAATAAACTCATTTGGGCACTTTCAGGTAAATCTTTAAAAATACCCAACTCTTTTAATTTATCAACCGTTGTTTGATTAACCTTACCCCGAGTGGCAAAGTCTTCAATACAATAAAAAGGTTTTTTGTTTCTTTCTTCAATAATTTTATTAGCAACAGCTTCACCTAAACCATCAACAGCCATGAATGGTAAGATTAAGGTTTTGTTTTCTTCATCGATATAAAAAGTCTTAGCCAAGGATTTTTCAATATCAATATTTTTAAAACTATAACCTCGAGCCAACATTTCTAAAGCAACTGCTAAGGTATCGGCAACGGCATTTTCTTTAGCGGAAGCCCCATATCCTTTTTCTTTTATTTCAATAAGACGTCTTTTTATACTATCATATCCTCCTAGCATCGCATTTATATCAAAATCGCTACGGCGAATACTGAAGAACGCAGAATAATAATATAAAGGATAATATACTTTAAACCAAGCAACCCGAAAAGCCATCATAACATAAGCACAGGCATGAGCTTTGGGAAACATGTATTCGATTTTCCTGCAGCATTCGATAAACCATTCAGGAACATTATATTCCCGCATAATAGCCACATGTTCTAACCATGCTTCCGGTTCCTTTTTAGGTTTTCCTTTCCGCACAAATTCACTAATTTTAAATGCTTTAGAGGAATCAATTCCGTAATTAATTAGGCTAGTCATAATATCATCTCGACAACCAACTACTTCATCAAAAGAAGCAATTTTATTAACAATTATATCGCGCACATTGCCAGCCCAAACGTTAGTACCATGGGATAGACCAGCAATTTTTACTAAATCAGCAAAATGTTTAGGTTTTATTTCTAAAAGCATATTAATAGTAAAGCCTGTTCCAAATTCGGGAATACCCAAGGTGCCAGTTTTACATAAAATATCATCGCTTGTTACCCCTAAAGCTTCAGGAGAATTAAATAAACTTAAAACTTTTTGATCATCAAAAGGGATATCCAAAATATTTATTTTCGTTGTATCACCTAAATACCGTAACATAGTAGGATCATCGTGTCCAAGAATATCGAGTTTTAAAACATTATCATGAATCGCGTGGAAATCAAAATGCGTTGTATACCAAGTACTATCTGGTTCATCTGCCGGATATTGATAAGGCGTAAAATCAAAGACATCCATATATTGAGGAATAACTATAATTCCTCCCGGATGTTGGCCGGTTGTTCTTTTAACTCCGGTACAGCCTTTAGCAATTCTTTCTACTTCAATATTATTAACAATAATATTTTTATCTTCAAAATAACCTCTTACATAACCAAAAGCCGTTTTTTCCGCCACAGTAGAAATTGTTCCAGCACGATAAGCATGGTCTTCACCAAATAAAACTTTAACATGATTATGCGCATCAGCTTGATTATCTCCCGAAAAGTTTAAATCGATATCAGGTACTTTTTCGGCTTTAAAACCTAAGAAGGTCGCAAAAGGCATATCTTGACCTTCTTTTTTCATTTTTGTTCCACACTCGCAGGTATAATCTGGCATATCATAACCACTATTATATAAATCCGCTAATTTTTCACCATTTATTTCAAATAATGACTTTTGGCACTTAGGACAAACATAATGAGGTGGTAGGCCATTAACTTCCGTTATCCCCATCATAGTTGCAACTAAAGAAGAACCAACGCTTCCTCGAGAACCAACAAAGTATCCATCTTCATTACTTTTCTTAACTAATTTTTCGGCAATTAAATAAATGACATCGTATCCTCCACCTATTATCCCATTAAGTTCCGCTTCAAGTCTTTCACTTATTATAGAAGGTAATTCTTCTCCATATATTTCATGAGCTCGCTTATAAACCATATCACGACATATTTCCGCGGAATTTTCTAAAACTGGAGTATATAATTTATCCCGAATTATTTGTAAATCTTCAACCATATCCGCAATTTTATTAGGATTTGTTATAACAATTTTTTCTCTTTCTTCCAAAGGCAAAAAATCAAATGCTTCTAACATTTCAGTAGTTGTTAAAAAATACATATTAGGTATTTCCATTCCCTCTTTGTTTAAAGGATGAATCTTACCATTGGTTTTTTGATGAATAATTACTTTTCGATAAATTAAATCTTCTTTATATAAGTTATGAACATCTCCCACAGCACAAACTAATTTATCTTTTTTTTGAGCCAAAGTAATCAGTCTTTTAAGATAATTTTGATATTCTATTACACTGTGAAAAATACCATCATTTCCAATTAAATGACTACAACTGGAAGCCGGATAAACTTCAATATAATCATAAAAATCCATTTCATCTAATAATTCATCATCAGTTAAATTTAAACCTTTTTCAAATATTTCTCCATTTATGCAACCACTTCCGATAAGTAATCCCTCTTTAAAAGAAATTAAATCTTCTCGAGGTATTTTAGGCTCTTTTCCTTTAAATAAATATTTAGTATTCGCTAAAGAAATAATTTTAAATAAATTTTTAAGTCCAGTACTATTTTTAGCTAAAATTGTTAAATGAAAAGGACGGGCAAATTTAATTGCATTTTCTTTATCAATTAATTTTTCTAAATCTAAAGTGGTATGATAATTTTGATGTTTTAATTCTAATAACATTTTATATAAACATTTCGCGGTTCCTTCACAGTCATAATCTGCTCGATGATGCTTTTCTTCATCCCATTCTACTTCTAAATTTTTAACTAAAGTAGATAATTTGTGATTTCGCCATTCGGGATGCAAATTTCTAGCCAAAGTCATTGTATCAACAACCGTGAAATTAAATTCTCCTAAATTATATTTATTCATAGCATTAGTTACAAATCCAATATCAAAGGCCGCATTATGAGCTACCAAAGGTAAATTCCCACAGAATTGTAAAAATCTTTCAGTAACATTTTTTTCATTATCTTTTCCTTGCAACATCTCATCAGTTATTTGGGTTAATTCCGTAATAAGTTTTGGTAAAGGATGGTCGCAAGAAATAAGTTCATCAAAACGATCAACAATTTCATTATTTTTTATTTTGACTGCGCCAATTTCAATCATTTGATCAACGCCATAATTTAATCCTGTTGTTTCTGTATCAAATACAATATATTCTTGATCGAATAAAGGATATTCTTGATTATTAAAAACAATATTCGAATTAATATCTACAACATTTAATTCTACACCATAAATAGCTTTAAACTTATCCTTATCCTCTTTACCTTTATTTATTTTGCTAACTGTATTATATACTTCGGGATAAGCTTGTAAAACATTATGATCAGTTATTGCCACAGCTTTATGACCTAAAGAATAAGCTAAATTAACTAAATCTTCTGCTCGAACTACGCTATCCATCATACTCATCATCGTATGAGCATGTAATTCCACTCTTTTTTCCTTAGCATTATCTTCTAATTTTAAACTTTTGGAAGGAATTAATTCCATATTTCGCACATTTATTAGCATAGTCTTAAGATAAGTATCCATTTCAATATTACCATGGACTCTTAACCATTTACCCTTATCTTCTTTTTTCTTAAGCGATTTAAATTCTTTTTCAATTTTTTTAAATTCTTCTTCATTAAAAGTTAATATTTTCATTAAATAACTATCAGTTTTATCACTTACTTTAGCATTAATAATAAATAATGGTCCTTTTTTCCCTTGCCTTTCAACTGCTTCATAATCAAATAAATAGACTTCGACAATAATATTTCTAGTTTCACCCATAATATTATTTAATGCCGTTACTTCCCCATCTTTATGTTCCCCATATATAATGGGACTTTCTTTTACTTCTTGTATAATATCTTTAGCGTTTTTTATTTCTTCCTTAATTGTTTCATTTTTATCTTTATTAAATAAAATATCCAAAGTATAATCTTTAAAACCATATTTATGGAGTTTATTTACAATATCTATTTTTTCTTTATTTAATTCTTCTACTTCTTTTAAACTACTTCCTTCAATTGTAATCTTTTTTTCTTCAATATTTATAGGAGAATTTTTTAAATTAATTAATGAAGGATGAATAATAATTAATTCCTCTAAAAAGTATTTTAAATATTCTTTTAATTTTTCTTCATCAATATTTTCGTACGTTAAATCAATATTACATTTATTTGAAAAATTAATTCCATTTTTGGCCGCGGAAAATAAACCATTTATACTTTCAATAGGTAATACTTGCTTAGATTTTAAATAAACATCAAAACTTTCCAACTTCTTATTTAAAATAACTTTGGTTATCTCCGTATCAATTAAATTTCCAACATAACCGATACTATTTAAAAACCTTTTTAATTCATCATTCATTATCCATCACCACCTTCTTCATATTATTAACAATAATTTGATATTTGTCAAATCTTTTACTAACTAAACCAATTACCAAAATTAAATCATTTACTTTTATATTTTCCATATAAGCATAGTTTTCGGGAAAAATGGTAAAATCAGCTTTGCCAGTTTCATCTGATGCTTCTATAAATGCCATATTATCCCCATTTTTAGTTTTTATATTAGTTATTTTATTAACAATTACAGCCATCTTAATTTTTTTAAATTGCCATTTTAGCATATTTTCAATTTTTACAACATCCCGATATTTACTAGAGGGATGATTACTTATATACATATTGTAACTTTCTAATTCATTTTTTCTTTTTTCATCCATAGTTAAATCAGGATATATTTGGATATTAGGTTTATTTATTGTTCCGTCCGCCATTGAAACATAATTCATTACTAAATCAATATTATTAATTAATGTTTCTTCATTTAAATTAAAACATGCTAAAGCATTAGCCTTAATTAACTTTATTAAAGTATCTTTTTTTAAAAAATCTTTAGTTTTAGTTAAAAAATCAAAATAATCCGTGAATTTATCATTTCTTACTTCCATAATTTTATTACCAATTTCTTTATTTATATTATTAATCATATAAATTGGTAAATATAATTTTTTATCTTGAATATAAAACTCATTAACTAAATTATTAACACTAGGTTTAATTATCTTAAAATGTTTATTTTGTAAACCATAAATTAAATCTTTTATTTTTTCCTTCGATGCTGTTTTTAATATTTCTAAGATAAAATATTCATAATAATATCTTTTTAAATAAGCCATTTGATAAGCTAGATAAGCATAACTTACAGAATGAGATTTATTAAAACCATAGCTTGCAAATTTAGCAATATCATTATAAATTAACGTTGCAACATTTACAGAATAGTTATTTTTAATAGCTCGCGAAATAAATTTTTCTTTTTCTTCTTCAATAATTTTTTCTTTTTTCTTACTAATAGCTCTTCGGACAATGTCGGCTTCGGCCAAACTATAATTAGCCACCTTTTTTAAAATAGCCATTATTTGCTCTTGATATAAAATTATTCCATAAGTTTCTTTTAAAATTGGTTCTAATGAATCATCTAAATAACTTATTTTTTCTTTATTTTCTTTTCTTCTTAAATAACTATCAATGTGATCTTTAGGTCCTGGTCTAACTAAAGCAATAGCCGCGATAATATCATTAAAACAATTAATTTTATATGTATTTAAAAATTTTTTCATTAAAGGAGTTTCAAATTGAAATATGCCATCGACATCTAAAGAGTTAAATATTTGAAAAACATTAGGATCTTCCAAATTTAAATTATTTAAATTTAAATCAGGAATATTTCTTGTAACTTCCGCGATAAAGTTTAAATTTTTTAAACCTAAAAAATCCATTTTGAGTAAACCAATAGTTTCTAAATTATCCATAGTAATGCCCGTCAGTAATCCATCTTGATTTTCATAAATAGGAATTATATTTTCCAATTTTTCACTAGAAATAACGATACCGGCTGCATGGGTAGAAACATTTCGTTTTAAAAACTCTAATTTACTAGCCACATTATAAAGATTTCGCAATTCTTTATAACTATTTAAATATTTTTGAACATATTCATTTTGATAATTTTCTTTTAAAGTTAAATCGGCATCAATATATTTAATAAATTTATTGAATAAAATATCATTAATATTTAATATTTTAGCGCATTCTCTTAAAACTAATTTAGACTTTAAAGTAGTAAAGGTTAACCCTTTAGCTACTTTATCTAATCCATATTTATTTTTGACATAATTTATTACTTCTTCTCTTCTTAAAGCATCAAAATCTATATCGATATCCGGCATCGTTACTCTCTCCGGATTTAAAAATCTTTCAAATAAAAGATTATATTTGACAGGATCAATATCCGTTATTCCTATTGCATAACTTACTAAAGAACCCGCGGCACTTCCCCGACATCCTACTAAAATTTTATTTTTTTTTGCATATAACACATAATCATAAACTATGAGAAAATAATCTACAAAATGCATATTATAAATTACTTCTAATTCATAATTTAATCTTTTTTGATAGATAGGGGTAATTATCCCCTTAAGTCTTTTTTTTAATCCTTCACTACTTAAAGCTTTAAGAAAAGAAAAAGAATCATAATTAGATTGAAAAGTAGGAATATATTTTTTATCTAATGGAATATTTATATCTATTTTATCTATTATTTCCGTTATTTTTCCCAAATCTAAATCTTTTATTTCATAATAATAATTAGATGGATAATTTTCTTTTTTTCTTTCCGCCATTAAATCTAAATAATCTAAATATCTTAAATCCTTAACATCTAATACTCTTATATCATTTACAAAAACAATATTTTTGCTTATCAATAATGCAGCTGTATACTCACTTAAATTTTCATACCCCAAATATAAATCATTTTCCATAAAAGCTAAACTCGACCATAATTCTCTACTTTTAAAAGGAACAATTATTAAAAGATTACTTTTAAATTTTTCTAATTCAATAATTCCTAGTTCCCTTTTATTTATAATCGTATTTATTTTTAATAAATCTTGATACCCCAAATAATTTTTAGCATAAAGATATATTTCTTGATTATTTAGTAAAATACTTAATCCTAATAACGGCTTAATATTATTTTTTTTACACTTAAGATAAAAATCTAAAACCCCAAATAAATTTTCATCAACAATAGCACAAGCTTTAATATTATTTTTCATTAAAAATAATATTAAGTCATCTATCTTAATTAAACTTTTTAATAAAGAATTATCCGTAGTTATCTTAAGTGGTGTATGCATATTAAACTCCTTAAATTTTTAACCCCCGTTAGCTTCATTCTTATCAATTATAATACCATACATACGTATGTTTTTCAATAAATAAAAAAATAATCATTTGATTATTTTTTAAATCCACCGAGATATATATATAATTCTTGTCGTATCTTCTTCGTATTTATCAAAAATCTTTATAATTGATTTAATCATTTCTTTTAATTTATCTTTTACATCAACTTTAATTCTAACTTCAACAATTTGTTTTTGAAAAGCTTTACGAAATAAATAATCATCAATATATTTACTAACTATGTAATCTAAATTTTTGACCATTTCAACATCTTCATTATTATAAATATCTATTCGGAAAATATATTCTTGATATATTTTTATAATTTTTTCGCTAATAACATCATTTTCTAACGGAATAAAATTAGTTATTTTATAAAAATTAGGACATATCTTAATTATTTCTTTATTATAATTCATTTAGCACACCCTACCTTAATAAAATATTACTATAATTTTTTTCGAATGTAAAGTATTAACAATTAAAATTTCAAAAAAATTGACTTTAGAATAAATAATTTTTAATATATAATTAGGTGAAGTAGATGAAGAAAAAATATAAATTAAAAAGTAGTGTATATTATTTTATAGGAATCATAATTATTTTAATAATTGGTATAAATTTTGGAATTAAAAAATATCAGGAATACCAGTATCAGAAAACTAATGAATATAAATTAACTAGTATGGGTTATACTTTAGAGCAAGCGCAAACTTTAATGAATACTTTAACAGATGATGATATTTCTTATATCTTAACTCTAAGGTTTGATGAACAAATATTAAATTTATTAAAAGAAAAATACTTTATCAAAGATAAATTTAAAGAATATTATGATTATTATAAAGAAAATAAGAAAAAAGAATTAAAAGATATAGTTGCTATTATTAATACTAAAACCAATAATGAATATTATTCCTTAGATTTAAATACTGATATGGATAAAGGCTATGCTATATTAGTTAATAAATATTATAAATTAGATAGTAGTTATGAACCTGATGACTTAATAAGTGTCAAAATGGATTATTCCTGGGGAGAATATGGATCAGTAAAGGTTCGACAAATAGTAATGGATAAATTTTTAGATATGTGGAATGCAGCTCATGAAGATGGTATCTATTTAATGATTTCCTCCGCCTATCGGTCATATAGTGAACAAACTACCGTATATGAAAATTATAAAAAAGATTATGGCGAAAATTATGCCAATAAAATTGCCGCTTTACCAGGATATAGTGAACATCAAACAGGCTTATCCATTGATATATTTTCGAAAACTAATTCTAATCGTAATACTTTTAGTGAAAGTGTTGCAGCCCAATGGTTAGTTGATAATGCTTACAAATATGGTTTTATTTTAAGATATCCTTCTGATAAAGTTAATTTAACAGGTTACCAATTTGAATCATGGCATTATCGATATGTGGGAGAAGATATTGCCGAATATATTCATAATAACGATATAACATTTGAAGAATATTATGCTTATTTCTTAGATAAATAAAATGCCTTTTCCAAAAGACATTTTATTTTTATTTTAATTTAAATAATTTATCTGGTTTTAATTTTAATTTAATTAAGATTAATAAACCTCCTAAAGTAAGAATAAATAATGCGGGAATAGTATATCCACAATCAGGATTTTCTACTCCACTAATGTTTACTTCTACTCCATCCATAGTTCCCACTATTTTTTTCTTAACTGGTCCCCGTTTAAGATTATTACTTGTTCCTACTCCATTATTAACGTTACCAACATAGGTACTATTCATCATTATCGCCGGCCTTAAAATCATGTAATTATCACCGACTATATTTTGTAAAAAATTAGTTGTGGCATCACTATATAAATGTTCAATATTTCGACTATTTTTTCGTACTAATTCCCCATTACCTAAGTATAAATATGCTTTTAAAATATCATTTTTATAAATAATAATATCACCCGGTTGAATATCATTTATTTTTATTTCACGAGCTCTATTTTCTTCATCCTTGCCATAAACATCCCAGGCTAAATTAGCATTAACTAAATTTTCACTTAAAGTATTTACCCCATTAGTATTTTTATAGCTATAAGGAGTAATTCTTAAACCATAATAGTTTAAAAGAGTAATATTTCGGACATTATTATTGGTAATATCACCCCAACAATAATCCTCTTTACCACATGATGCCATACTTAATATTTGATTAAAATTAAAATTATTTAAATATGATAAATCGTAATCAAAAGCTTGTTTAAAAATTTTGCTTATAAATTCAATATCACTACTATTATCATTTTGTAAATTATTGTAGGCATTTTTTAGTTTGGCAACATTTTCATTACTTAAAGAATTTAATAAATAATGTTTAATTGTAAAAGTGGGAATATTGTCTACCCGTCCCGTACTTACAATACTTTTACCTAATAAATTATCATCACTTGGAATATTAACAGAATATTCAATATTATATGAAGAACCCGCTTTAACATTTATTTGCCAACTTATATAATCATTATTAATTTTTCCTTTATTTGTTTCATTAAACGAAACTAAGGAATCCTTCTTTTCTTCTACATATAAATTGTTATAATTCGTAGCACTATTATTTTTTATTGTAATTGTATATTTGATGGTACTTCCAGGAACAGTAGTATCAAGACTTACTTGAGCAGCTGTATTAGTAACCGTTGCGGTTTTACTAATTTCTAATCCTTTGTATTTTAATCTCGTTAAAGCACTATTAGTAACGGTATAGTTTTCTTTTCTATTTTGTTGATTAGTCCAAGAGGTTCCATCCGTTATAAATCTTAAAACACTCACTTGACGAATGCTATTAGAATTATTATTACTTAAAGCAATAGCATTTTTTAACTTTGTCGATAATGCACTATAACTAATACTACGGCTTTCTACTTTATCAATATGATTTGTCGCATCATAATAACCACCATTAGTTGTATAACCAGATTCATATAATTTAACATTATTTTTATCCGCGGCATCAATTAACATAACATGACCACTACCATCAATTCTTCGGAAAACTAAAACATCGCCGGTTTCAAAGTTAAATGATCCGTTTAACCATTTATTAAACTCTTCTAAAATATTACTATTATCATAACTGCCATTTTTATATTTGGCACTTAAATTAAATATTACATTATTACTTTTGATACTATTGGCATAATTAGCTAAATCAAAAGAAGAATCGGGAATATTAATTCCTAAGGTTTGATTGTAAACTTGATAAACAAATATCCCACAGTCAGTGTAAATAGTATGGTTAACGCTAGCATCCTCCGGAGTTGCTATCGCAGTTTTACGATAACTATCATACTGAACATAACTTCCCTTATAATAAAAAGCTTTAGCCGTTTGCATAAGGGCATCCCGTTGTTCATTAACTGAAAGCGCTCCTACTCTACAAGGAAATGCTAATATAATAAATAGATATAATAAAATAAAAATATTGTAAAACTTCCTAGTCATTATATACACCCTTACTTTACAGAATTATTATAGCACAAGTAAATTATCAGTGTATATATTTTACTAACTTTTGTTAAATAGTTTACTATATATGTGTAAACGTTTTAAAACTATAATGCCAAAATCTAGTTATAGCAATATTACTTAGCATTAAATAATAGTTTATTTTTAAAAATATGGCAACAAAAAATCCCTTAAATAAGGGAATTTTTAACTAAATGGTGTCCCGCTCGAGATTCGAACTCGAGACCCTTTGATTAAAAGTCAAATGCTCTACCTACTGAGCTAGCGGAACAAGATAATATTTTGGCTGCCTCGGGTGGACTCGAACCACCGGAATGTCAGAGTCAAAGTCTGATGCCTTACCACTTGGCTACGAGGCAAACTAGATGGTGGAGGGACATGGATTTGAACCATGGAACCCGAAGGAACAGATTTACAGTCTGCCGCGTTTGGCCACTTCGCTATCCCTCCATAAAAAAATGGTGCCGACTGAGGGAGTCGAACCCCCAACCTACTGATTACAAGTCAGTTGCGCTGCCAGTTACGCTAAGTCGGCAAAAATAAAATGGTGGGCGCTATAGGACTCGAACCTATGACCCCCTGCTTGTAAGGCAGGTGCTCTAACCAACTGAGCTAAGCGCCCAAAGCATGCAAAACATCTCGATGACATTTTCAATTATACTATAACAGGGATAATATTGCAATCTTTTTTTGACATTTTACACAAAAATAATTCATTAATTATTATATTTTTCCTTTAAATAATTTGTTATTTCATTAGTTATTCTTCTAGCTCCAAAATACATTTTATCACTTTTACCATTATTATGTGATATATTTGGAGTTATAACAACTACACTATATTTGGGATTATCTTTAGGAAAATATCCTGCAAATGTAGATGTAATTGTTGCTAAATCCAAAACATTATCATTATTTGTATCAATAAATGTTTCACTTGTTCCCGTTTTTCCCACAGGATTTAATTCTCTATTAACATATCCTTTACCTGTTCCCTCTAATAAAACTTTATTCATACCTAGACGAATTCTTTCAATTTGTTCATTATTTAAATCGACATCATTTAAAACATTTATTTCCTTTGATCCTAAACTTAAAGCCATTCTTTTTCCAGATGCTATACTATTAACATATTGTAATACTTCTACTGGAGTATATGTATCATATTGACCAATACTTAAATTTAAAAGTAAATCATCGGCAATTTTTTCTCCTTTAATCCCTAAAACTTCTCCAGGTAAATCAATATTAGTTAAGGCTCCTAAACCAAAATTAGCCAAAGTATCTCGATAAATATTAAAATGTTCTTCGGTAGCATTTAATACCATATTAGGATGATACTTATTTCCCGTTAAATTAATAGCTATCATAAATTGAAAATAATTACTAGATTTTGCTAGAGCATCTAAATCATTTATTCTTCCTAAGCGTTTATGACTACATTTCTCGGGTACTAAATAAAGTTTTACACAACTATCGGTTATATAATCCCCAATTTTAAATAAATTATATTTATAACCTACAGCAATTGTAGCCCCTTTAACCGCCGAACCAACCGTAAATGTATTTGTAATATTATTTGTCGCAACATCGGTAAAAGTTCCATCATCATTTAATCTTTGACCCGCAAAAGCTAAAATTTTACCTGATAAAGGATCACTAACTAAAGCATAACTTTCTTGATAATATTCCGTATTAGGATAATCTTTTTTTCCTAATAATATTTTTTCTCTTAAAATTTCTTCAACTTTTATTTGCATATCAATATCAATTGAAAGTATTAAATCATTTCCTCTGGTAGCTTCTTTAATTAAAGTTAAAGTATTATCACTATTAACTTTGTATAAAGCTTTTTCTCCTTTTAATACATTTTCATATTGTTTTTCTAAATAACTTAATCCTACTATATCGGTTAATTCATAACCATTTTTTAAATAATAATCTTTTTCTTCTTTAGGAATGCTTCCCACTCTTCCTAAAAAACTTTTGGCAACATCATCATATAAATATTTTCGATGCCAATTCATTTCAATAGTAACTCCAGGTATATTACTTTCCACAATTTTAGCACAAATTTCTTCATTAGCATTATCCAAAATTAATTTTTTTTGATAACTTAATCCTGTATTCATTAAACTATATATTGTAGCGGTTTTCTTTTCTATATCAGATAATTTTTCTAGCATTTCAGTAGTAATTCTTTCATATTTTTTATTTTTAATATCATTTGTTGTTATTTTTCTTTCTTCTAATAATTCATATTCTTCTTTAGTTATAAGATTTTTGCCATCATCATTGGTTATTAACCAATATTGCTTTAAATCATCAATATTACTATTTTCAATATTAACTATTTCAGCTATTTTAGTTGCAATAGCTAACTCATCTTTAATATTTAAACCTTTTATTTTATTATAATATATAGCATTAATACCGATATTATCCACTAAAATATTACCATTAGCATCTATTATTCTTCCTCGAGGAGCACTTAATCCATTTATAGTAATATCAGTTTTTATTTTTAATAAATCAATATAGGTATTTTTATTTTTAACGATAAAAAATAATCTAATTAAAATTATTAGAAAAAATAAACAAACTATTATATATCCAACTTTATTCTTTTTTTTCATCTTAATCATTATTTAGTATTTTCTTTTTTCAAAAAATCATACAATATAATAGGTGACATTATGTTTAGTATAATTGAAAAATATATGAATCGGTTAACTGTTGATGATATTAATAAATTTGCTTTAAGCAAAAATTGCACATTAAGCCCAGAAGAACTAAATTTCACATATATTTTTATCAAAAAAAATTGGAAAGAAATATTGAGTAATCCTAATGTTTTTGATATAAATCGTTATAAAAATAATTATTCTCCTGAAAATTTTCAAAAAATTAAACAAGTTTATACTGAATATTTTCAAAAGTTTTCCGCTTATTTAAAATAAAATGCCTTTGAGCATTTTATTTTTTTTTATTATAATAAAGTATATGGATTAGAAATAGTACCGTTACCTGATACAAGTTTAACATCTGAATTAAGATAAAATGTTGGTCTTACTCCATCAACAATCGCATTTATATACACATTATAGTCGGGATATGCTGGGGCCGATATCATTAATGCATTTATATAAATATCTGATACTCTTGTTATTGTCCATTCGGTTATTCCCATATATAGCCAATTATCTAAATAGTGATATGAATAATAATCATCTCCACCAAACCCTGATAAATGCCAATATTTAGAATCCATTGTATAGTAATAATCACTTACATACATTAAGCCTATTTCATCTTGATAAGTTAAATCTTTTTCGGTACATACTCTTGGAGTAACACCATCATAACATCCTGATTCTCCGCTTTTTATTTTATTTTCGCCAAGTTCTATATTATATACTTTTAAAGCATTCGTTTCATAGACAAAATCTCTACTAGTATTACCACTTACTGTCCATATATGATTCTCTATCATAATACGGTATTTTTCAGGTATCTTATTATAAAATATTATATTTAAATTTTCTGTATTTAGAAAACTACTAGACCATGTATTATAAATAATATCTTTTCCAGCCCAATAATAACCTCCTATCTTAGAAAGGGGTAATTTTCCTCTATAATATAATGAAACAATATCTGGATTATTTTGATCAAACGTATTAAAATATGCTTCAGAAACTCCACCTTCTTCAGCGGTTAGATAATCTGCCTTAATTAACTTAAGTTTATATTGATTATTTTTATTATCATCAAATATGCCAATTATCCGATATAAATTATCATAGTTTTCAGTATCACTACATGTATCTGCTCCAAAACAGACATAATTATTTACGATATCATTACTTCCTGCATATCGGTATGAATCATCGTTAGCTACTAAATTATAATTTGGAAATTCTTTTTTTGTGGCATCTTCTAAATTATGATAGATTATTGCTCCATCTATTTCATAATTTTCTTTTATACAACTTGCAAATTCTTTTCCTTTGCACAATAATCCTATTGTCTTTTTTAAAGTTGTCTCAGTTTTTACACTATCTGTTGATTTATCTCCTTCACTATCTATTGCTCTTACTTTTATTGTATATTCTTGTTCTTCTTCTAATCCTTCAAAGGTATGTGTTTTTTCAGTACCTTTTTCTATTCTTCCAGGATTTATTGTTGCTCCACTTATTTCGTATTCATATTCTTTTATCCCTCTATCCCCTTCTTCACTGTCTATTTGAATACTTATTTCATTATAACTTTTACTTATTACTTCTATACTTTTTATTTCAGGTAATTTCTTAGCTGTTGCTATTATTTCGGTTTCATATACATTACTTTTAAAATCATTATTATCTACTGCATATCCATATATTATGTAATTGGTATCACTTGTTAAATTTGTAAATATATGGGTGGGACTACTTTCTTTTTCCCATATTTTTACATCTTCTAAACTTGCTGGAACTACTTCTCCTACTTTCCCTTTTTCTTCTTTAGCAAAATAATATTCTTTTATTCCAGCTGTTCCTTTTTCATCAAATTTTAATGTTGTTGTTATACTATCTACTGTTTTTTCATCTATACTTACATTATTTATATGGGCTAGTTTATATGTATCCATTGTATCAGTTGTTATTACTACTTCTCCTGTTACTTCCTTTCCTGTATTTCTATTTTGATCATTATCTAAATTTATTAATGTTACTTTTATTTCCCATTCTTCTTCTTTTTCTCCATTATCATTTTTTGTTACTTCTATCTCTTCTCCTACTTTTATGGCAAAACTTCCAGATTTTCCAGTTATATCAAATCCACTTACATCATTAGGATTTTTTTCATCCTTTTCATGATATACTAATCCATCTATTTCTTTTAT
>CANRAL010000008.1 GCA_947628585.1 uncultured Bacilli bacterium
CAGTATATACAGATCCATTAGAAGGACCAACAGTATATATAAATAATTATTCATCAACGGAAAATACAATAACAGTAAATGCCATAGGATCAAGAGGATCTGGAGCATTATCAAGATATGAGTTTTATAAAAATGGAAGTAGATATTCAAGTTGTACAACATCTACGACAAGTACTCGAGCATCATGTACATTCTCAGGCTTAAGTTCTGATACAAGATATGAAATAGAAGTAAGGTTATTCGATGTAAATGGATTATATGATACAGATAGTGATACAATATGGACTGAAGAAGAAGTAAGTTATGATGGTATAGTAACAGATAGTAGTTGTAGTGGAAGTGATGAAATAGGTAAAGCTTATTATAAAAATGGTACAAAGTTAGAATATGGAACATATCGTGGAACTAGCATAGATATAAAAGAAAATGGTGGTTGGGAATGGATAACAAACCCAAAAGGTTGGTATTATATAAAAGATGGTTGTATAAAAAAAGGTTGGATATATAGTGACCAAGGAAAATGCAGTTCACATTGGTTTTATGCAAATAGTGATCAATACTCAAGTGATTATGGGAAAATGTTATCTGGATGGCAAGATTTAAAAGAATCTGGAAAAATGCATACATTTTATTTATCTGAAGGAGGAAGCTATGGAACGGCTGGATGTATGGTTACAAATAAATCAGGTATTTCGAAACCTGGGTGCTCATGTGGAGCTAGTGTAGATGGTTCAGGCTATTACACAGGCTGTGATAGTTGTTGTACTGGAGGCTATTATACTGATTGGACTTATAGTTATTCAGGTTATTTAGGACTTGCAGATTTACAACAATTAAAAGTATCAACTTGTAGTGGAGCAAATTTCACACAGGATACATCTAAAAGAAGCTGTAGTACTTATGGGGGTGGTACGCAATATTGTAAATGTGATTACTATAAAAGAAGCTGGGTAGCACGTACTTGCTAGTATTAAAGGAATTACTTATTTAGGAGGTTTAATATAGTGAAAATAAAAAATAATTGGCAAATAATTGAAACCATTTTAATTGTAATATTATTAATAACGCTTGGGATTATAAGCATCCTAATAGTAATTAAAAAAAATGAAATGACAGAACCAACTGAATTTGCAAATAAGTTTACCGGAACAATAGATTGTATTAAAGAAATGTCTGGAGAACAATTTTATAAAATTTATTTATTAGATGTTATAGATGTAAAAGAAGAAGTAGTTGAAGATCGAACCCCCTTTTATAAAGTGGTTTATTTAGATAAAGACAATTATGAAGGCTTTAAAATAAACGAAAAGGTAAAAAATCCAGAATATGATGATTCTACATTAACAATAATATATGAACGTAATGATAATGAAGATTTATATATTAATAATCAAAATTATAAAGAATTCATTCAAGATTTAGAAAAAAATTATGGATATAAATGTGATGATGTAAATAGTTAATTACATTATGATAATAACAATAGTATTTATTATTATCAATTTACTAAAAATAAAAATGAAATTAAAGAAAAAACAATGTAAATAAAGAAAGGAATTAAAAATGGAAAAAAAAGATAATAAAAAAGTAATGGTATTGATTGTTAGTATTGTAGTTATTATAGTCATTGTAATAATTGCTTTAGTAGTTGCTAAGGGTAATAAAGAACCTAAAGGTAATGAACAAGATACTAATATTACCAATACTAAATTAGAGAAGTTAGAAGGTTATACTAAAAAATGTACTATTGAAGAGTTAAGTGAAGGATATCATTTATACACGGTTGTTAATATGAAAATAAGTGGGGATAGATTAATATCTTCTCAAAATACTATGAAATTGACATTTGATAATAAAGATGATTATAATAGAGAAAAAGAAAATTTAGAAGTTGGAGAAGATGTTATATTTGATGAAGATAATTTAACTATTGAATATATATCTGGAGATGTAACTGATTTTACTAAAAGTATTTCTGGAGGCGATAGTTATGAAAACTATAAAAATTATAAAGCTTCTTTAGAAGAACTTGGATATAGTTGTGAATAGGAGGAACAATGAAAAAAAATTTGAATGCTAGATTAATTATTGTAATAGTATTTGTCTTGGTATTAATTGGCGTCATAATAGCCTTTATAATAGGTAGTAGAAAAGAAGAATATCAAGATGAAGAAATTCCTGATATAACTTTAAAAGGAATTGTAGCGGATCATAAATGTGAAGTAGAAATAGAAGATGCCGATGATAAAACAAAAACATTTATAATTGAAAATTTTGAAGTAGATGGGGACCGTATATTATCAAGTGTTACAACTAGTAGAATTGAATGTAGTGATAAAGAAACATTTGAAAAATTAAAATCTGAAAATGATTATGGTAATAATGTAGCCTATGATGATAAACAATTTATTATTTTATATCAAGTAAATGATAAATTAGATTATACTAAAAATGAAGATGGTGAAGATGTAACTGTTAGTTATGAAGAATATACAATTGATATGGAAAGTTTAGGTAGTACCTGTAAATAGAAAAGTTAGTACAAAAAAAGTATTAACTTTTTTTAAAAATATTTCTATTAACATAAAATATATGATAAAATAGTAAGTAGCAAAAGTTTTAAAAGAGGTGCTTTACTATGGCTAAAATTATATCATTAGTTAATCAAAAAGGAGGAGTAGGTAAAACTACTACTAGTATTAATTTGGCAGCAGCCTTAGGTAAATATAATAAAAAAGTTTTATTGATTGATATGGATCCTCAAAGTAATGCTACAACTGGACTAGGTTTAAATTCTAATGATATTAATAGTGATGTATATGAACTTATCACAGGTCAAAGTACTATAGAAGAAGCTATAATTAAAACTAAGTTTCAAAATTTAAGTATTATTCCTTCGACAATTAATCTCGCGGGAATAGATGTTGAATTTGTTAAAAAAATGTTAACCGATAAAAGTTTTAAACAAAATTTTCAATTGAAAATGCAATTGGATAAAATAAAAAATAATTATGATTATATTATTATTGATTGCCAACCATCTTTGGGATTAGGGACTATGAATGCATTAGTAGCTAGCGATTCCGTTATTATTCCTGTTCAATGTGAATTTTATGCTTTAGAAGGAATAACTCAATTATTAACCACAATTATAACTATTCAAAATAGTATGAATGCTAGTTTAAGAATTGAAGGAGTGCTTCTTACAATGTTAGATGGAAGAACTAATATTGGTTTAGAAGTTATTGAAGAAATTCGAAAATATTTTGGCGATAAAGTATTTAATACAATTATTCCTCGATTAGTTCGCTTAGTAGAAGCCCCTAGCCATGGTAAACCAATTAATGAATATGATCCCACGAGTAGGGCAACAGAAGCCTACCAAAATTTAGCAAAGGAAGTGATTAGTAGAGATGGAGACTAAGAAAAAAGCATTAGGGAAAGGATTGGAACAATTATTTTCTAATTCGGTAATTGATTTCGATAATTTTGAACAAAGTATTGTTAAAGAAAGTCAAAATGATGTTGTCGAAATAAATTTAGATGAAATAAGAAGTAATCCTTATCAACCTCGTAAAACATTTAATACGGAATCTTTAAATGAATTAGCAACATCTATAAAAGAATATGGTTTATTGCAACCAATTATTGTAAAAAAAAGTATTAAAGGATATGAATTAGTTGCTGGGGAAAGAAGAACTAAAGCCGCGAAAATTGCCGGTTTAACTACGATTCCCGCGATTATAAAAGATTTTACTGATCAAGAAATGATGGAATTAGCTTTAATTGAAAATATTCAAAGAGAAGATTTAAATCCTATTGATGAAGCCATTTCCATTAGTAATATAATTAAATTAAGAGGATATACGCAAGAAGAGTTCGCGGAAAAAATGGGCAAAAGTAGAAGTTATGTTACTAATATATTAGGTTTATTAAAATTACCTGAAGATGTTAAAAAATTAGTAGAAAAAAAAGAAATATCTATGTCTCATGCTCGGGTATTAAGTAAAATGGATGATGAAGAAAAAATAGCTGATTTAGCTCAAAAAATTATGAAAGAGGAAATGTCAGTTCGCGATTTAGAAAATTTAGCTAAAGTGGAAACTTCTCCTCGAAAAATAAAAATTCATCAAGATAATAGTTATCATATATATGAAAATTTAGTAATGGAAAAATTAAATACTAAAGTAAGAATAAATAAAAATAAAATGGAAATATATTTTTCCGATAAAGAAGAATTAGAAAAATTATTAGAAAAAATTAATATAAATATTGAGGATTAAAATGGATAAAAACTTTAAATTAAATGATGAAGTTATTATGCGGAAAAATCATGCTTGTGGCACTAATAGATGGCTTATCATTCGCGATGGCGTAGATATTAAAATTAAGTGTCTTAATTGTGGACGAGAAATAATGATGGATCGTTTAGAGTTTATGAGAAAGTTAAAAAAGGTGGTAAATCTTGAAAAAGAAAAGAATTAGAGAAAAAATTGGTTGGCATCCCGTGATGATGTATTTGCTTTTAAGCTTAATTGTTATTATTTTAAGTGGTATTTTATCATGGTTTAATGTTCAAGCAACTTATAATCAAGTTTCAACTGTTACGGGAGAATATAATGTAACAACAGAAGCAGTGAATTCTTTATTTAATTTAAGTGGTTTAAAATATATTTTTACTAATACAGTTTCTAATTTTGCTAATTTTACTGTTTTAAGTCATTTAATAATTATTTTATTAGGAATTGGGGTAATGGAAAAGAGTGGCTTTTTAAAAACTTTAGTTACAATATTAACTAAAAGAACCAAAAAAACAACTGTTACCTTTCTTTTAATTTTAGCTTGTTTAATATCTAGTATTATTGGAGATTTAGCTTATATTATTTTTATCCCTTTAAGTGCCTTATTATTTCTTTATGGTAAAAGAAATCCGATATTGGGAATGATTGCCTCTTTTGCTTCTTTAACCTGTGGTTCGGCGATAAGTATTTTTTTAACTAGTGTTGATTCTAGTTTAAGAAATATTACTATTTTAAATAGTCAAATATTAATTGGTTCTTATACCATATCACCTTTTGCTTTTATTTTTATCATGAGCATAACGGTATTAATATTAGCTTTTCTTTTAACAAATATTACCGAAAATATTGTTGCTAAAAGATTAGAAAAATACGAATTTAATGAAGAAGAGGAAGTTGTTGATGAAATAACTTTAACTAAAAGCAAAATGCGAGGATTAGCTTTTGCAGGAATTGTTGGCTTAATTTATTTAATAATTTTTATTTATAATATAATTCCCGGGTTACCTTTTTCGGGTAATTTGTTAGATTATCATCAAGAGCTATATATTGATAAATTATTTAGTTATGAATCGTTTTTTAGTAATGGTTTCGTCTTTATAATAGCATTTTTCTTTATTCTTTTAGGATTAAGTTATGGAATAGGGGCTAAAACTATTAAAAACAATAAAGATTTTATTGATGGATTAGGTCATTCTTTAAATGGCATAGGTAAAATATTAGTTATGATTTTCGCGGCAGCTACTTTTATTAGTATTTTTAAACAAACTAATATTGGTAATGTTTTAACTGTTACTTTAGCTAATTTACTAGATAATACTTCATTTAATGGTTTGGCTTTGTTACTTCTTTTATTTATTATATCGATTATTTCCACTTTGTTTTTGCCAAGTAGTGTTTCCAAATGGACTATTTTGGCAACAACAGCAATTCCGGCTTTAATGAAAGCGGGAATATCACCTGAGTTTGGCCAAGTTGTATTTCGATTTGGGGAAAGTGTTTCCTTAGGATTAACTCCAATATTTGCTTATTTTATTGTTTACTTAGCCTATTTAGAAAATTATAGTCAAAATGAAAAAAATATTAGTTTATTTAAAGCCATAAAGGTTCAATTACCATATACAATTACTACTTTCTTAGTTTTCTTAGCAATTATTGTTTTATGGTATATCATTGGTTTACCTTTAGGTATATCAAGTAGTGTTGCTTTATAGATAGGGGGAATTAAAAATGTCTTTAAAAGCGGGAATTGTTGGGTTACCAAATGTTGGTAAATCAACTTTGTTTAATGCAATTACGAAAAAAAATATTTTAGCGGCTAATTATCCATTTGCCACTATTGAACCAAACGTGGGAGTGGTTTTTGTTCCAGATAAAAGATTGGATTTTTTGAAAGAACTATATCACCCTGAAAGAGTTATTCCTACGACCTTTGAATTCACGGATATCGCTGGTTTAGTTAAAGGTGCTCATCAAGGTGAAGGTTTAGGAAATAAATTTTTATCTCATATTCGAGAAGTTGATGCCATAGTAGAAGTTGTTCGTTGTTTTGATGATGCTAACATTACCCATGTAAGTGGGGAAACTAATCCTATTCGGGATATTGAAATTATTAATGTTGAATTAATTCTCGCGGATTTAGATATTGTTTTAAATCGTCTAGGGAAAATTGAAAAAAAGGCCGATACAACGAAAGAAAAAGATGTCGTATTAGAAAGAGATACCTTAAGAAAAGCCAAAGATGCTCTAGAAAAAAATATTCCGTTACGTAATTTAGAATTAACTAAAGATGAATTACAAGTAATTAAGAATTTTAATTTCCTAACTTTAAAACCAATAATATATGCTGCGAATGTTGATGAAGATACGGTGGCAGTTGGAGATAATGATTACTCTTTACAAGTAAAAGAATATGCAGCGAAAGAAAATAATGGGGTTATTGTTATGTGTTGTAAGTTAGAAGAAGATTTATCTAATTTAGAAGAGGAAGAAAAAAAAGAATTATTAGCTTCCGTGGGAGTAAATAATAGTGGTTTAGATAAACTTATATTTGCTACTTATGACTTATTAGGTCTAGCTACTTTTTTTACCGCGGGAACAGATGAATGTCGGGCTTGGACTTTTCATAAAGGATCTAAAGCTCCAGCTTGTGCTGGAATAATACATAATGATTTTGAAAAGGGCTTTATTAAAGCGGAAGTTATGAGTTTTGATGATTTATTTCTTTTAAAAGATGAAAAGAAAGTAAAAGAAAGTGGTAAGTTGCGAATCGAAGGAAAAGAGTATATAATGAAAGATGGAGACATATGTTATTTTAGATTTAATGTTTAAGGAGGGATAAAATATATGAATAAATTGATGCGAAAGGTATTTCTATGGATGACTTTAGGTTTATTAGTTACATTTGCTACTGGATATTTTGTTAGTACGAATCCTACGATGTATGAAAATATTTATCAAGGGTCATGGTATATTGCATTTGCTCTTATTGAAATAATTTTAGTAATCTTTTTATCATTACGAATTAGACGTTTAAAACCTACGACAGCAAAATGTTGTTTTTTGCTCTATTCAGTTGTAAGTGGTTTAACGTTTTCATCAATTTTTATTTATTATGATCTAACAAGCATCTTATTCATCTTTGCAATATCAGCTGTATTTTTCTTAATTTTAGCCTTAATTGGTTATTTAACTAAAATTGATTTAAGTAAATTAGGAAGTTATTTTTTAATTGGTTTACTGATTATTTTAGTGGTGGGACTAATAAATATTTTCTTAGGTAATACTATGTTGGAATTAATTATATCCGTTATTTGTGTATTACTATTTATTGGAGTAACAATATATGATGTTTCTAAATTAAAAATATTAAGTGAAATGGATTTGCCTATAGATAATTTAGCTATTATGGGAGCCCTAGATTTATATTTAGATTTTGTTAATATCTTTATTAATATGTTATCTTTATTTGGAAAGAGTGATAGTAATGGATAATAGTTTTAAAAGAGTTTTAGCTTATATAATTGATTTTTTCTTTATTGCTTTGATTGCTAATATGTTAACAATGAATAGTACTTTGAATCCTTATTATAATAAATATATGAAATATTATGAAGAAAGTGTTGAATTGCAGAGTAGTTTTCAAAAAGAAGAAATTGATGAAGAAACTTATGTGGAAAAATCAGCACCTCTTAATTATAATTTAGCTAAAAGTGGTGTTATTATAAATAGTGTAATGATAGTTTTATTAATTAGTTATTTTGGTATATTTCAATACTTTAATAATGGTCAAACTATTGGTAAAAAGTTATTTAAATTACAAATAACTAGTAATAATGGTAAAAAATTAAATATTGGTAATTATTTATTACGATGTATTATTTTAAATAGTATTTTATTTCGATTATTAATTACGATAGGACCTTTTATTTTAAAGGTTGATGCTTTTAATATTTATAATTATACTATTAGTTCTATTGAAACAATTGTTGAATGTGTTTTATTTGTTACTTTAATGTTAAAAAAAGATGGTCGTTCAATTCATGATTTAATTTGTAATACTAAAGTAATAACTAATAAAGAAAATACTACAAATTAGTATTTTTTTCTTGGCAAAAATATGATAAGATAAATATATGAAATATGAGGGGAGATAGTAAAGTGGAAGAAGAACAATTTATTAAAGAAAAGGAAGTAAAACATAGTTGGGTAGCTCCGGTTATTATTATTTTAATTATTTTATTGTTGGCAAGTGGAGCTTTAGCTTATTTATTTTATTATAAAAGCACTACTACTTTTATTGATTCTATTAAAAATAATTTAATAAGTTTTAGTAATGAATTTATAAAAGAAAAAAAATGTAATGATTGTAATACCAAAGATATTAAAATTTCTGGTAATCTAAAATTAGAAGTATTAGATGATATTAATTATAATATAGAACTTTCTCCTATTAAAAATATGGCTAATATATTATTAAGTTATGGTAGTGATTTAAATAAAATAGATGGTAATGTAATATTTCAAGATAATAATTTATATTTAAATAGTAATTTATTAGATAATCTCATCAATTTAGGAAAAAGTGATACGGATTTAAATATAGATTTTGAAGATATTGATTATGAATATATTATTAAAACATTAGTGGAATATTATTTTGAAGGTTTAAAAGAAGCTAAATTAGATACTCGTATAGCTGGTATAAAAGAAAAAATTTATGTTATTACATTAGATGAAGTAAGTAGTAAAAATGCCAATGAAAAATTTGAAAAATTAGTAAGTAGTAATGAAAAATTACAAATTATTAATGATAATTATGATTTAGATAATTTAGATATTTATCCAATTAGTAAAATTGAAGTAAAAGTAAATATTTGGACTGATCAAATTATAGATTATACCTTTACTTTGCCAGACGTTACTTTAAAAGGAGAATATGATGGTACAAAATATACTTTAGGAGACGAAGATTATAACATCGAACTATATGAAGAAGAAGAAACTACTCGTCTTTATTTAACTTATTTAGATGAACCTGTAATGACTTTAAAATATGAAAAGGATAAGAAATTAGAATTAAATATTAAAGAAAGTGAAGATATATATTTTGATGGTGTTATAAATAAAGAAACTGATAATAAATATAATTATACTTTTAAACTTGAAGGTATGGAAGAATCTTTTAAATTAACTGGTGATATTACTGAAATTGATGAATATACTGCCAAACTTAAAATAAATGGTATTGTAACAGTAGAAGGTGAAAGTTATAATTTTAGTGCCTCATGTGATATTCTTTTAGGGGATAATTTAGTATCTAAACAAAATGTAAAAAATGCTATTGAAGTAGAAGATTTATCGGAAGAAGAAATTTTAAATATAGTTGGAACAATAGTTAATGTTTTAGGTATACCAGGAATTGAGGCATAAAAATGGAAAAGAAAAATTCGGCAGTGGAATTATGGCGATATATATTTACTGTTGCTATAGCCATTGGTCACTTAAATCATATTATTTGGAATAAAAGTGAAATTAATTTAATATTTATTAATCCTAAATTTTTAGCATTCTTTATGTTTTTATCTGGTTATTATTTAATGGTTAATTTTAAAAAAAATAAGAGTAAGGAAGAAGCTTCTTTAAAAGCTTTAAGTTATACTAAAAAAAGAATAAGTGCTTTATATCCTGCTTTATTTGGGGGTGTCTTATTAACCTTTATTGTTCGAAATGTTATTGCTGAAACTAAATTAAATGAATTATTCACAGTCTTTATGAATTCTTTATTTGAATTTTTAGGAATAAGCCAATTAAGTATGAATTTTAATAGTTTGTGGAATAGTCCTTTATGGTATATTTCTGCTTTATTTATTGGTGGTTTTATTCTTTATTATTTATTAAGTAAAAGTGAAGATTTATTTCGTTTACTAGGAGTTATATATCTTGTTATTATATATGGAGTTTTAGGTTTATCCTTAGTAAGTGCTGATTCGGCCGTTTATGTTTTAGGAGTTCCTGTGAATTTATTAATCTTAATGGCAGGTATGATTTTAGGTATATTTATGTATTATATAGTAGAATACTTTAAAAAGTTAAAATTTACTGAAAATATAACAATGATATTTAGTATTTTACATATATCTTTAGTTATGCTTATTTTATATTATTGGGTACATGGAGCTAATTGGAATAGTCAAATTTATGATTTAATCTTATTTATTTTTACAACTATATTATTAGTTAATAAAGATTATATTTCGGTTTTATATAATGATAGTCCCATTTTAAATAATTTGGGAAGATTATCTTTATATTATTATGTAAGTCATATTGGGTTTATTTATTTGTTAGCTTATTTATTCCCTGAAATGACATATATTCCAAGTGTTATTTTTAATATATGTTTTAGTACATGTTGGGCATTTATAATGTTATATTTTGATGATTATGTTGTTAGTCCAATATTTCGGAAAAATAAATTAAAAAAAGAAAATAGTAAAAAGGGTTCAAAAGTATAATTGAACTTTTTTTATTTAAAAAAATGGAAAAAAAGTTGAACTTGAAACATATATTTGTTATAATAACTGCGAGTAAAAAAAGTTACTCCTTGCTTTCTTAAATGAAAGCCAAAAGACCATAAGGAGGTGAAAAGATGACAAAATATGAAATAATGTTTATTATTAAATCATCTATGGAAGAAAGTGAAATTAAAAAAACAGCTGAAGAATTAAAAAAATTAATAAACGGAAAAAAATCAAAGGTAATTGAAATGACAGAAATGGGTCGGAAAAAATTAGCTTATCCAATAAATAAGGAATTAAGTGGTTTTTATTATGTATTAAAAGTAGAAACTGACCATGACACCATTAAAGAATTTGATCGTAAAGTATCTATTAATGAAAATGTTTTAAGACATTTAATTATTAAGATAGAAAGTGAGTAATAATGAATAAAGTTATATTAACTGGAAGGTTAACTCGGGAACCAGAATCAAGAATGAGTCAAGGAAATATGGAAATTTCACGTTTTTCTTTAGCTTGCCAAAGTGATTTTGTTAATCGTAATGGGGAAAGAGATACAGAATTTATTAATTGTGTGGCATTTAATAAATTAGCTAATACAATTAATAGATATTGTCATAAAGGTTCTTTAATATCAGTTACAGGAAGAATTAGAAACAGTAGTTATGATGCTCAAGATGGTTCTAAAAGATATACTACCGATGTTGTTTGTGATCAAATGGAATTTTTAGGAAGTAAAACTACTAATAGTGCAACACCTATTGAAAATGAACCTGTAGATAATAGTTTTGCTTATTCACCCGAACCAAATAATAATATAGAAACAACTGATGTAACAAGTGATCCTTTTAAAGATTTTGGCGAAGAAGTTGCCTTAAGTAGTGATGATTTACCATTTTAATTAAGGAGGAATGTAAAAGTGGCAGAATTTTATCGGAAGAAAAAGAAAATATGTCAAATGTGTGCCGGAAAAAGCGTTGATTATAAAGATACAATGATTATTAATAAATATATTAATGATAAAGGAAAGATTTTACCTAGAAGAATGACTGGCGCTTGTGCTAAGCATCAAAGACATATTGCTAATCAAATAAAATATGCAAGATTTATGGCTTTAATACCATATGTAAAATAAGTAACTATTGGATTTAGTTACTTATTTTTTTATGGGTTAATAACGGTTGGAATTTTTCCTGTTTCTTCGGTTTCTGGTATGTAATAATAGGTATAACCCAGTATAGATTCTTGTAAATTTTCTAAAGAATAATTTTCTGCATCACCTAAAGTTAGATGGTAATTATATACTTCTTCGGCAGTTGTATTTTTATCTTGGATTACTAAATAAATACCTTCTTTGTTATTTTCTTCATACCAACCAGATAGCAAATTATGGAAATAATAACGATTTTTATCATAATTAGTAATAAATGTTGTAATCAAATTATCTTGATTATCTAAAAGAATTAAACTATTATTTTTTAAAGCAGCAATATAACCTTTCATTACTTTTAAAATTCTGTCGTAATATTTACTTTTTCGAAGTAATTTATTGTCGGAATCATAAACCTCAAAAGCACTATTTCTTGATATAGTAACTTCGTTATTTTCATAGACAATATCATTAATTATATCTCCATCAAATAAAGGCTTACCTAAGTGATCATATACATAATATTCATTTAAACTATTATATAAAATTAAATATGTGTCTTTTTCAACATCTAAGGTTTCAAAATTAATAATATCTTTCCAACTAGCAAGGTATTTACCATTGTTAACATCAAATAAAGCTACATTACCCATATCAGATAAAACAATAATTCCATATTTATTATAAATATCAACATTATCAAAAAAAGTATCTACTGAATAAGCAGTTGTAGTATAATTAATGTTTTGATATAATTTATTATTTTTTAAGTTATAAATATCCATACTTTCATCTTTATAAAGTAATAAAACTTCAATAATGTTAATAGTATTGCGAATAATTTTATTTTGGTAATTATAATCGTTTTTACTTAAGTCATAATTGCCATATGGGCCAAAAATTAAAGCATCAAGAATATAATCATAAATGTAATAACTGCCATTTTCGGCGATAATTACATTTTTGTTATCGGCTCCAACAACATAACAATTATTAGTAAAACAAGTAATAGTACCAACTTTTTCATGATTAGTAGAATCTATTATATAATTTGCATTTAAATCAAAATATTCAATACTATTTTTATAATTATCTATTTTATTACTTTTGATATTGTAACTATATATATCTTTTTTTAATCCATCTCGAGGCATATCTTCTACTTCATAATTAATTGCTGTAACGGGAACGTCATCGCCTTCATAATCATAACTTTGAGTATATATTTTAATAGGAGGTAATTTAATAATATTATTCTTTTTATAAATGAAAACACCACCTATCCCAATTATAATAATTGCTATTATTATAGCTAGATAACCAATGATATTTTTCAAACTAATCAACTCTTTTCTTAAATAAATTATAGCATTGTTAAATTATATTAACAATATTTACTTGTGTTATTTTCTTTTTGTTTTGTTGCGGATATCCGTTGCCTTATGGTATAATAAGTTTAATCTTAAGGAGGGATAATTTTGAAAGTTATATTACTTAAAGATGTTAAAAGCCAAGGCAAAAAGGATGATATTATTGATGTTGCTGATGGTTATGCTAATAATTATTTAATTAAAAATAATTTGGCAGTTCCTTATTCTAAAAAAAGTAAAGAAATATTGGATACGGAAATTAAAGTTAGATTAGATGAAGAAGAACAAAAAATCGCAGAATATAATAAAATTAAAGAAAAATTAGAAAATCAAGAATTAGTATTTAAAGTTAAAACTGGTAAAAATGATCAAGTTTTTGGTACTATTTCTAGTAAACAAATAGCGGAGAAATTAAAAGAATTAGGTTATAAAATAGATAAAAAATGTATTAAAATAGAAGTTCCCTTAGTTAATTTAGGGACAACTAATGTACTTATTGAGTTACATAAGAAAGTTAAATTTAAAATAAAAATAGTATTAGTAAAGTAAAGGAGGATTTTTTATGGCTCGGACAATGCCTTCCAATATAGAAGCCGAAATGAGTGTTTTAGGGGTTGCTTTTTTAGATAAAACCGCAGTTAATAAAATTGTTGAAGAAGTAGTTCCTGAAATGTTTTTTGATGAAAGAAACAAAGCTATTTTCAATGCCATAAAAAATTTGCATGATACAAATACTCCTTTAGATATAACTACGATAAAAAATGAATTAGATAAAGATAAAAAATTAAGTTTAGTTACTTTAGAGTATCTAGGGGAAGTAATTGATTCGGTAGTAACTACAGCGAATATTGATTATTACATTAATATAGTTAAAGATTATGCTTTAAGACGAAACTTAATAAATACCGCTACAGAAATTGTTACTGATTCTTATGATAATGAAGATTTAAATTATTTATTAGATAATGCTGAAAGAAAAATAAATAATATTGTGCATTCTCGTAGTGTGGGTGATTTTTTACCAATTCAAGAAGTATTAAGAAGAGCCCAAGCAAAGTTGGAAGAATTGGCTAAAAATAAAAAAGTGATTACCGGATTAGAAACGGGATTTATTGATTTTGATAAAATATCAACTGGTTTTCAAGCTGGAGAAATGATAATTTTAGCGGCTCGTCCTGGTATGGGTAAAACTAATTTGGCTTTAAATTTTGCTACAAATGCCGGCATGAAGACTAAAAAAGCTATTGCTATTTTTAATTTAGAAATGCCTGCGGAAATGTTAGTTAATCGAATGATTAGTAGTGTTGGTCAAATTGATTCTTATAAATTACAAACCGGGAATATGCATGAAAACGATTGGAAAAGATATAATGAGGCTTTATCTCAATTAGCGGATACTAACATTTATATTGAAGATAATGCTGGAGCAACAGTTCAAGAAATAAGAGCCAAGTGTCGACGTTTAGCTAATTCGGAAGAAGGGTTAGGGTTAGTTATAATTGATTATTTACAACTTATTAATAGTGGCTATAAGCGTTATGAATCTCGGCAAGTGGAAGTAAGTGAAATATCTCGAAGCTTAAAAACGATGGCTTTAGAATTACAAGTTCCCGTTATTGCATTAAGTCAATTATCTCGGAGTGCCGAAAAAAGAGAAAGTAATCAACCCATGCTTGCGGATTTAAGGGAATCAGGTTCTCTAGAACAAGATGCCGATATGGTTTTATTTATTAATCGAAAAGATTATTATGAAAAAGCCAAAGATGTAAGTCAAAAAATTGTTCCCGCGGAGTTAGTAATTGCTAAACATCGGAAAGGGAGTTTAGGTACGGTAAATTTATTATTAGAATTAAATATGTGTAGTTTTCGAAATATGCTACAAGAAAATAGGGAAGGATAATGAAAACAAAAGATTATGTAATAATTACAATTATTTCTTTAATAATTACTATTTTGTGCTTCATGAGTTATATAAATATTAAAAATAATAATTTATTAGTTAATGAAGGTTATTTAGTGTACTTAAATGGAGATCAAATTGGCTTTATTGAAAATAATAAAGAATTATATGAATTAATAAATAAAGAACAAGAAGAAATTAGATACGAATATGATGTCGCGGATGTTTATCCTCCCGCGGGTTTTAATTTAGTTAAAGTATCAACTTATAATGATAAATATAATTCGGTAAATGAAATATATAATAAAATAGCTCAAGAAGATAATTTTACAATTGAAGGATATATTATAACTATTAAATTTAATGATGAAAATAAAGAAAATATTGTTATTAATGTTTTAGATAAAGAAATATTTACGGAGGCTATGAATCGGTTCATATTGTCCTTTATTTCTGAAGATGAATTAAATAATTATTTAGATGGAAAAAGAACAATAAGTGATATAGGTTCAGTTATTAGTAGTATGTATTTTAATGAAGTTATAACTATAAAAGAAGGTTATATTAGTGTTCATGATAAAATATATACTGATGTTGAATCTTTAAGCCAATATTTGTTATTTGGTCCTGATGCTAAAATGGAAACTTATAAAGTAGAAGTTGGGGATAATATAGAAAAAATTAGTGAAGAGTATAAAATGAGTCCTCAAGAATTTATTATTGCTAACCCTGAATATCGTGATGAAAATGCTTTACTTACCGAAGGCGATTTAGTTAATATTACTTATATTGATCCAGTTTTAACTTTAGTCTATGAAGTTGATGAAATTATTGAAAATGTTACTCCTTTTAGAAGAGTAGAAGAAGCCGATGCTACAAAAGATTATGGATATCGAAAAGTTACAACTCCAGGAGTTGATGGTTTAGCTTTAGACTATGCTGTTTATCAAGTTATTAATGGAGAAAGAAGTAGTGAAGTTCGCGTTGTTCAAGAATATCGGAAAATTATTCGCGAAAAAGTTGATGAAGTTACAACCGTTGGGATTAAATATTCTCCAAGTGGATATCAAATATCAAGTGGTGGTAACTGGGAATATCCAACCAATTATCCATACTATGTTACAAGCCCTTATGGTTGGCGTAGTGGTAAAATGCATTTAGGATTAGATATTTCAGGAACCGGTTATAATTCGCCAATTTATGCAGTTGATAGTGGAACAGTTGTCGAAGTATCTTATCGTTCTACGGATGGTAATTTTGTAATAATCGAACATGCTAATAATATTTATACTCAATATGCCCATTTAGCTAAAGCTTTAGTAAAAGAAGGCGAAACAGTATCTAAGGGTCAAAAAATTGCCCAAATGGGTCATAGTGGTTTAGCCTCTGGAACTCATCTCCATTTTGGAGTTTCCATTGGTTGGCCATATCATGGATCTTATGAATTTAAAAATCCTCGTAATTATATTAAATTTTAGGTGATATATGAAAGCAGTAGTTTTATGTAGTGGTTCTAAAGGAAATTCAACATATGTAGAAACTAGTCGTAATAAAATCTTATTAGACGTAGGTATGAATTATAAATATTTAACTGAAAAATTAAAAAAAGTGGGAGTAAGTCCCAAGGAAATAAATTATATATTAATAAGTCATAATCATTCTGATCATATTGCTTCTTTAAAAACATTTTTAACTAATAATAATCCAACTTTAGTTGTTAGTAAAAAAATATTTCAAGAATTAAATTTAAATGATTATTCTCCAGTTTTAATATATGAGGATAATATTGATTTAGATGGCATTCTTATTAAGGCAATTCATTCATCTCATGATGCCATTGATTCTCGAAATTTTATCATTAATGATTATGGTAAAACTTTAGCCTATATTACCGATACAGGTTATATTAATAATCGTTATTTTAAGGATTTAATTAATTTAAATATTTATTTGTTTGAAAGTAATCATGATATTGAACTTTTGCAACATGGGCCATATCCTGCTTGGTTAAAAAGAAGAGTTTTATCGGATGATGGTCACCTTTCTAATAAGGCCGCTTCCTTTTATTTATCCAAATTGGTGGGACCTAATACAGAAAAAATTATTTTAATTCATTTAAGTGAAACTAATAATTTAGAAGAAATTGCTTTAGAAACCATCAAAAATACTTTTTTAGATCGAGGAGTTGAATTTAATAATATAATTTGTGCTAAACAAAATGAAATGACTGAGGTTGTCGAAGTATGATAAAAATAATTTGTGTTGGTAAAATTAAAGAAAAATATTTAGAGGAATTAATTAATGATTATCAAAAAAGAATTAGTAAATATCACAAAATTGAAATTATAGAAGTAAAAGATGATTCTAATTATAATAAAGAAATAAAAGGATTAATGGCTAAAATAAATTCTAAAGAATACAACATTGCTTTGGATTCTAATGGAGCTGAGGTAACAAGTGTTTCTTTTAGTGAAAAAATAGCAAAATTATTAATGGAATATGGTAATATTACTTTTATTATTGGAGGATCATTAGGTTTAAATGAAGAAATAAAAAATTTAGTTAATGAAAAAATTAGTTTTTCAAAATTAACATTTCCTCATGGTTTATTTCGGGGGATACTTTTAGAGCAAATTTATAGATCTTTTAAGATAATAAATAATGAAACATACCATAAATAGAAAGGATGAATTAAATGGAGTTAAATGATGTTGCTGTCTTCTTTTTAAACAGGGAAGATAAATTAAAAGGAGAAATTTCTTTTTTACTTAATGAAGAACATGTTTATAGTGGAGCAGTTGATGATTTAGAAAAAGGTATATTAAGTAAAAGAAGTCAAAAATTACTTTATGATAAATATCGTATTTATATAACTAAAGGCAATTATAAAAAAATGTTAAGTACTTTAAAAACTGATCTTTTTGTTATAAAAGAAAAATTAAATATTATAAATAGAAAAAAAGATATGTCTTTAGCTATATATGATGCTTTAAAATATCATCAAGTATTAGAACCTAACTTAATGACTTATCTTCGGGAAGAATTAGAAAAAGCGCTTATCGCAGATGTTGAAATTATGAAAATAAATGAAAAGATTAAAATTCATAATAGTAAAGTAAAAGATAATCGTAAAAACACATTAAAAAGTGACGATTTAACTCTTATTTTAGAAATGCTTAATCATGGTTTTGAATATTTACCTAAGGAAAATCCAGCTAAGAAAGAGGAATTAGATTTAATTATAGCGCAATTAAATCATTTAACTGATAATGATGCTTTATCTATAATTAAAGATAGTTTAAATTTAGAGGATGCCTATCAAACTATGTATAATAAAGAAGAAATAAAGTATTTATTCACGGAAATATTAAGACATTGTCAAGATAGATTATTTGATTTAATTCAAGTTTTAAAAAATAAAGAATATTATTATGATATTGAATCTTTACAAATGATTAAAACGGAATATAAAGTTTTAATTGAAAAAATTATTTTTTTAAGAGACAAGTTAGATAGTTTAACTTTAGATAAAGATGAAGAAACTATTTCTTTCGAAAGCGATAGTATTAATAAATTATATTATTCTAGTAATTCGAAAAATCCTAATAGATGTTATTTTATGAAGGATATAGCATCTATTAGAGAAGAAAGTTTAGGAAGAATAGAAGAACTATTAACTATGTTTAAAAATAAAGATGATACTTTAACAATTAAAGCTTTAAGAAATAATGACAAAATGAAATCTTTTATTGAAATAAAAGAAGATCAAATAAGAATTATTTTAAAACCTATAAATAATCATTTATATTCTTTAATGGGAGTATTTATTAAAAAAAGTGATAATTTAAAAGAAACTTATAAAAAAATATGCAGTCGACCAATCGCGGAGATTGATGATGAATTTTCTATTTTAGTAGAAGAAACATTTAAAGACTATGTTAAAGAAAATGCTCGAAAAGGATCAAGATAATAATCATTATGGGAGGTTTTGATAAATGATTAATTATAAAAAAAATAAATATTATACTAAGGATGTTTATTTAGCCATTTTGGGTGTTGTCGAAATATTGCCTAATCAACACTATTTATGTGATAGCGAGCAAATTTCTAGAAATAAAATTTTTGTTATAAAAAGTAGAAAATATAGTGATAATGGTGAGTGCATTGATATTAGAACTGGAACTAAATATGAAGATTTTCATAATCAACTATTGTTGGATTATGCAGTAGGCAAAATTTTATATCATCACCTATATCCTGCCTCCCATTGGATAAATGAGGATAAAGTAACTAGAGCAATACTTTTAGCTACTGAAGATAAGATAAATGGAAAAAGAACTGTGCCTGAGGAAATACCTAATAAAACCGGAGTAAGGATTTTAGATAATTTAATGAGTTACATTCCTAAGTTAGATGAAATTAAGTCTAGTGAAGAAAAAGAAAGATTAAAACAAGAAATTATGAATATTGCTATGTATTATGTTAGTGAATATATGAAAATTAAAATGATGGAAAAAGACCATAGGTTAACGAATAGCAATCCCGAGATTAATTTAGACAACGAAATGTTTATTAAACTTAATAATCTAGATGAGAAAATAAGAAAAGCTAAAAGTAATGATATCCTAATTGAAGGGATAAATATATTAAAAAGAAATTTAGAAAAATGATAGGAGTATGTTAGATGATAGGTAATGACTGGGATGAGATATTAAAAGTTGTTTGGGAAAGTCCTGGCTTTAATAAATTTTATCAAGGCATAATGGAAGAATATACCCAAAAAACAATATTTCCTCCAAAAGATTATATTTTTAATGCTTTAAAATTAACAAGTTTCAAGGATACTCGAGTAGTTATAGTGGGACAAGATCCTTATCATGGTATGGGAGAAGCTATGGGTTTATCTTTTTCCGTCAATAAGGGTATTAAAATACCTCCTTCACTGCAAAATATTTATAAGGAACTAGAAAGCGATTTAGGTATAGCTCCTAAAAGCGATGGTGATTTAACTAATTGGGCTAAAAATGGAGTTCTTTTATTAAATGCTGTTTTAACAGTAGAAAAAGATAAACCAGCATCTCATCGTGGAAAAGGTTGGGAAATTTTAACAGATTATATTATTAAAATTTTAAATTTAAAAACGGAACCAGTTGTTTTTATTCTCTGGGGTAATTTTGCTAAGGAAAAAGCGAAGTTTATTACTAATCCTAATCATTATATTATTATGAGCCCTCATCCTTCTCCTTTTTCTGCTTATTCAGGCTTTTTTGGTAGTAAACCTTTTTCTAAAACTAATAATTTTTTTCAAAGTAAAAATTTAAAACCAATTAATTGGAATCTTAATAATTAAAAAAGTTCAAAACGATTTGCTTTGAACTTTTTTATAGTTTAAAATCATCAATTATTTCGTCTTGCATATTTTTACCATCGAAAAATGGTTTAATATGTAAATGATGAATTTTAGCAACAATATTCATTGGAAATTTTCTAATTAAAGAATTTAGTTCATTAGTATTTTTATTAAAATAATTTTTACTACTAGTTAAATCTTCATTTATTTGATTAATATTTTTTAATTCTTTATTGATTTCCTTACTGTCTAAATCACTATAATCATTTTTTAATTCCATAATTGTATTAACAGCTTCAGTTAGTTTTCGATCTAAATCATAATTACTAATTTTTTTATTTTTTAAATCAATATATTCTTTTAAATAATCTTTTTTAGTAACAATTTTTTTAACATATGTATTTATTCGACATATAGCATCATATTTAGCTCTTAAAGATTCATCGATAATGCCTTCAGCTTTTTCAATTTTAGTTTTATAAATCATGATTTTATTATAAATAGTTGCATAAATAATAATTAAAGTACCAACAATAATTATAAAACATAATATAAAACTTGGATTCATTATTATCACCATAAATATTATAAAAAAAGTTTAACAACTTGTAAAGAGTTATGCAATATGATAAAATTTTTTATAGGAGAATATCATGAGATTTATAGAAAATGTTAGTAAAGAAGAATATCAAAAATTTAGTGAAAATCATTCCAAAAGTCATTTTTTACAAAGCTATGAATGGGGTGAATTTTGTCAAATTGCTAAAAAGCAAATACCGCATTATGTAGGAATGCATAATGATAATGAAGAATTAGTAGCAACATGTTTAATATTAGAAAAAAAGACTCCATTAGGTTACAGTTATGGTTATGCTCCCCGGGGGTTTTTAATTGATTATACTAATAAAGCATATGTAAAAGTTTTTACTAATTATTTAAAAGAATATATGCAAAAAAATAAAATGATATATATAAAATTTGATCCAGATATTAAATATCAAGATATTGATGAAGAAGGTAATAAAGTTATCGATGGAGAAAATAATTATGAATTATATGATTATTTAGTTTCTTTAGGATATAAACATACAGGTTTTTATAAATTGTATGAAGGTAATCAACCTCGTTATACGTTTAGAATAAATTTAAAAAAAACATGGGAAGAAGTAGAACAAAAATTTTCTAAGACTTTTCGTAAGTCGATAAAAAGAAGTGAACAATATAATTTAATTATTGATAATGAAGAGAATATTGAAACTTTTTATGAATTAATGAAAGAAAATAGTGCTAAAGATGGTTTTGATGCTAAAACCTTAGATTATTATCAAAACTTTTATCAAACTATGAAGAATAATATAAAGTTTTTTAATGCTACTATCTGTCCTAAAGAATTAATTGAAAATATTGATGTTGAATTGCAAAATTTAGAAAAAGAATTACAAGTATCGACTAAAAAAGAAGCAGATATTAAAAATAAAATTGCTCGTTTACAAAAAGAAAAAGAAGAGTTTTTAAAAATTAAAGAAGATAAATTGGTAATTTGTTCTTTAATCTGTACGTATACGTCTAATCGGGCATGGAGTTTTTATATTGGTAGCAATGAACTTGCTAATTTTACTTTTGCCGTTTCGCGCTGTTATTATGAGGCTATTAAAGACGCTTATAATAAAGGTTATGATTTTTTTGATCTTTTTGGAGTTGTAGGTGATCCTCATACTACCTATAAAAACTTGGCTAATATATATGATTTTAAAAGAAAATTTGGAGACGAATACATAGAATTCATGGGCGAATTTGATTTAGTAAATAAAAAATTTTTATATAAAATATTACCATTTTTATTAAAGGTATATCGTAAATTGCGAGGTTAAAATGAATTTAAAAGTTATAGATGAGACAACCTATAAAGAATTTGCTTTAAAAAGTCCTTATATTTCTATTTATCAATTACCTGAATGGGGAAAATTAAAACAACAAAATGGGTGGAAGGATCATTTAGTTGGTTTATATAACGAAGAAAAGTTAATAGGAGTAACTTTATTATTAGAAAAGAAAACTCCTATCAAAAAAAGTTTATTTTATGCGCCTCGGGGTTATATTCTTAATTATGAAGATAAAAATTTATTAATGAATTTTCATAGAGAAGTTATAAAATATATTAAAGAAAATAATGGTTTTATGTTAAAAATTGATCCTAACGTTATTTATTCTTTAAAAGATAGTAATGGCGAGAATGAAAAAGTAATAGGTGAAGATATTCTAAATACATTTTTAAATTTAGGATATAAACATTATGGTTTTACCCAAAATTTTGAAACATTACAACCACGTAATTTATGTCGTTTTTCTTTAAAAGAAACTTATGAAGATACTTTTCAAAGTTTTAGTAAAAATACCCGAAAAAATATTGATAAATATAATCATATGGGGATAGAAATAAGAACTATTGATAATAATGAAATTGATTTATTTGTTTCTTTATTACAAGAAACTGCCGACAAAAAGCATTTTGTAATTAGGCCTGTAGCTTATTATCAAAGAATGTATGAATTAATGAAGGATTATATAAAGTTATATGTTGTTTATATTGATCCTAATAATTATTATGAATTTGTTATTAGAAACTTAGAAGAAGTAAAAAAGGAATTAATTAATTTAGAAAAACAAATGGCTAAATTAAATATTGGGGAAAAATTAAGAAAACAAGAACAAGAATTGAAACAAAAAATTGCTAAAAAAGAACAAGAATTAGAATTGGCGAAAAAGATTAAAGACGGGGGTGTTCCTATTAATATAGGGGCTTTAATGAGTGTTTTTATAAATGATGAGGGAATAACTTTTATGAGTGGAACAACTAGTCCTTATAAAGAATTTGGCCCTAAATATGTTTTTTATAATGAACATATTAAAGAATGTTTAAGACAAAAAAAGAAATATTGTAATTTTTATGGTATATCTAGTGATTTAAATCCGCATAATCCTTATTATTCAATTTATGAAATAAAAAAAGGCTTTAATCCAGAAATTGTTTCTCTTTTAGGAGAATTTGATTATATTATTAATCCTTTTTATTATCATTTATATAAAGTGGCTTTAAAATTTTATAAATTGTTTAAATAGTTTTATACATTTTAGGAGTACAATTCCAAATTTGTATGCATAAAACTAAATTTATGGTATAATATTTCTAGGGAGATGTTTGCTTATGGAATATAAAAATCGGGCTCTTGAAAAAACATTGAAGAAATATATTGGTAAATATCCTGTAATTATGATAACGGGTCCACGGCAAGTTGGAAAAACAACACTACTTAAGTATTTATCTTTAGGTAAGAAAGAGAAAATTAATTATGTTACTTTTGATGATCCTTTATTAAGAGTACAGGCTAATGATGATCCAGAATTGTTTTTAAGAACTCATGAAACTCCTTTAATAATTGATGAATTTCAGTATGCTCCGAATTTACTTTCTTATATTAAAATAAAGGTAGATAACGCTCGTAATGATGCCTTATTTGATACCAAAAAGAAAGTTGGGACCCTTTATTATTTAACTGGGTCGCAAGTCTTTCAAACAATGCGTAATGTTAGTGAGTCTTTAGCTGGACGAATTGGTATATTTGATTTATTACCTTTTTCTTCACGGGAATTAAATGAAGTCACTAGTGAAGCTTTTATTCCCGAAATAACGTCATTAAAAAAAAGAACACCAGTTAAATTCTTAAATCCTACAAAAATTTTTGAAAGAATATTAAAAGGTAGTTATCCTGAAATTTATTATGGGATGAAAATTGATTTTGAAAATTATTATCAAAGTTATATTCGGACATATTTGGAAAGAGATATAAGAGAAATAATTAAAATTAAAGATGAGAATAAATTTATTAAATTTATTTCTTCTTTAGCTGCCAGAACCGGTCAAGAACTTGTTTCTAGTCAAATTGGTAGAGAAATTGGGATAGATAACAAAACTGTTGAAGAATGGTTATCTATTTTAAAAAATACCGGAATTGTTTATTTATTGCAACCATTTATGAATAATAATGTAAGTCGGATTATTAAACGACCTAAAATTTATTTTTTAGATACGGGTTTAGCATGTTACTTAACCGGTTATAGTACGGCCACAATATTAGAAAAAAGTGCTTATAGTGGGCCAATATTTGAAACATATGTTATTAGTGAAATAATTAAAAGTTTTATTAATGATGGCAAGGATCCAAGAAATCATTTATTTTATTATCGCGATAATAATCAAAGAGAAATTGATTTATTAATAAAAAATGAAGAAAAAATTTATCCTATTGAAATTAAGAAAAGTGCTACGCCACGAAAAGAGGCAATTAAAAGTTTTGATATTGTCAAAAATTTTGAATTAAAAACAGGAAACGGCATAGTTTTGTGTTTAATTAAAGAAATTACCGCGATAGATGATAATAATTATTTTGTGCCAATAGAATATATATAATATACATTTTAGGAGTACAATTCCAAATTTGTATAAAATTTATAAGTAATGAAATATGATTAATCGCGTAGAGTATTAAATTATTTAATAAAATAGAGACTTTAATTTAAGTCTTTATTTTTTATTATTAATCACTTATTACTTTATTAACAGGATAGTCATTAACAGGATAGTCATTATTTTCTTGGAAGTTAAGATTTGTTAAACATTCTTTATAACATAAACCAATTGCATAGACTTTATGTTGATTTAAAAACTTGTCATAAAAGCCTTTACCATAACCAAGGCGGTAACCAGCATAATTAAAACAAAGTCCTGGTGTAATAACTACACAATTATTAAAATCAGAAACTATGTTATTAGTTGTTGGTTCATAGATGCTAGCATAACCTTTTTTTAGTTCATTTAAGCTTTCTATATAATAGAAATTCATAACATTGTTTTCAATTTTAGGAACTGCGACCTTTTTATTTTTTAAAAAATAATTAATTAAATTTAAAGTATCCACTTCCCAGTTATATGATACATAAATTAAAATAGTTTGAGCTGCCTTAACTTTTTCTTCGTTTATAACTTGTTGAAAAATAATCTTATCTTTGCTAGATCGATTATTTATATTTTTTCTAATAAGCGAATATTTTTTTCGTAACTCTTCTTTCATAAGACTATTATAAATATAAATATTGAAAAAAGCAAATGCTTAGATTCATTGACATTTAGGGTACTTTATACTATACTAATAACCATTATTTATGGGGGAAAATTATGCAATTAAAGGTAATTGATAATATTCTAATTAATATATATAATATTCGTAATTTAACTAGTGTTAAATTTTGGGATATGCTTGATGTTAAAGATAATCAAAAAATGATTATCCCAGCTTTAATGATTACCTATGATGGGGGTAAACAATTAAATATAACCTCAAAAGAAAAATATTTTGATGTATATGTTAGAAAAGTCACAGAAGTATATAATGATGAAAATAATAATATTTTAGAAGGACCATTTGGCACTAAAAAGCAAATTGAAATTGATGAAAGATCAAAATCGATTTTAGAAAGTAAAGAACTAACGCAAGATAATAAATATTTTAATTTTTATAAAGATAAAAAAAGTTATGATAATTCCTTATTATTTCAAAATGATGATTTAAAAGGAATTTTGCCAATTATAACTTATCATTTGAAAAAATTTTATGATTATACGAACCATGTTTTAACTATTACTGAAAATTGGCAAGGTTATCGTGATAATTACATCATTAATGGTAAATTAGATGGTTTAGATATAAATATAAATTTATTTTATCAAAGAATAAATGATAATAAATATAAAATTAATATTAATTTTTTGGATAATAAAAAATATTCTCTTGTTATGAATATTAATTTTAATGAAGATGCCATTTTAGTAAATATTAAATTAGGGCCAGATGTTGAATATTGTGTTACCTATAAAATAATTTCAGGGATTATTAAAGAAATAACTGAAGTAAAGAAAAATTCTCGGGCAATTCAATATGAAAATAGAGATTTACCTATAACCGAATGCCCCTATTTAAATATAAGTAATTTAGATTATAATTCAACATATCAATGGTTTAAACTGCCGTGGAATGCTTATTATGGCGTAAGTTTTATCGAAACTCCTTTAGATGATTATGCGAAAATAATTGAAAATGAAAGTATGTATTTATTAGTTAAGGTCGATTCTTTTTATCGAAAAGATAATTATGTAAAAAAATATTTATGGAAAGATAAATTTACCATGATTGAAGGTTCTTTAATTATTATTAATAATCGTAAGTCGTTAATTGGACTACCTGTAACTAAAGAACTATATGTTATAGAAAGTGCTTTCGCTGATTTAGGTAGTAATAATAGTAGTATTTATTTAACTTATTTAAATCATAAATATTTTTATCATATAGCTTTATGTCCTAAAGGAATTAAAGACTTAGAAAAGAATAAATTAAAAAGTATTAATCAGGATGATGATATTTTATCTAAAGCTGATGTAATTAATACTGATAAATTATTAATATTAGAAAGAAGGAAATAAAATGGGATTATTCATGGAAAAAGATCAAGAAAAGAATTATAAAAATTTATTTAAATTAATTAAGAGTAGAAGTCTTGATATTCAAATAAGTACATTTTTAATTAATTATCTTAAAGATATTCAAACTAAAAATCGAAATAATGATTTTATTGAATATGATTTTTTAGAAAAAGTAATATTAGAAATAATTCTTTTAGATTATGAAAATTATGATGAATTTGAAACTATCTTTCATAATTTAATTACGAAAGTTAAATTCTTCTTACCAGAAGGTCAAAATACGGAAAATTATGATGGTATAAAAAATATGATAATTAATCATTTAATTAAAAAACAATTATTATTAGAAAATAGTCAAAATACGGAAAAATTGTATTCAATATTTGCAACTAATAGAGATGTTGCCGAAATATTAATGCTAATTTATGGTAATAATAAGATATATCAACATTATACTGAAGTGGTTAATTTTATTGTTGATGTTGCGCCATATTGTTATACAAATGAAATATTAAAAGCTGAAGTTATCGCATTTTTGTCAGGTTTTGATAGTTTAATAGATTATGATAGAGCCAATATTGCCGATTATTGCAACATGCGAATAATGGAAGCGAAAAAAAGAGTAGGAATATACCAATTAGATGAAAAAGATTTAGCTAGAGTTGCCGATACAGCACGTAAAGCCCAAAATCTTCTTGCGAGAATTGATAATTTATTAACAAGAACTAATAATTTAAAAAATGATGTTAACGATATTGGTTTTAAAGCTAAAAAAAATATTTTAGAAGAAAAAGAAAATATTATTAAGGAAATAACGGAATTAAAAGATACTTTAAAAGCTGATATTATAAGTGAATTACAAGAAAATTTAAAATTAATTCAACAAGATTTACAAACTAAAAGTGATGCTATATTCACGGAAATATTAAATCGATATCAAAAAAGAATTGATGAACTAAAACTTTTTGCGGATGCTTTATCAGCCAATACATCGCGTTCTTTAACTAAAATAAGAGATGAGTCTGAGGCAAGCATTAGTAAATTAAAAGATTATGTTTTAAATCAAGATGCCTTTAAAGAATTACTAAAGGATGCGAAAGAAGATGAAGATTTTAAATTAGGTATCATTGCTTTAAGAGAAATGATAGCGGAATATCAAAAAGCTGGAATACCGATGATTCCAACCGGAGGAGTTGTTATTCCTGATATTAATAAAGTAGTAGTTCCGGATATTAATGTTGTTATTCCCCAAGGAAAAATATCACGAACTATTTTAGAAGCTTTTGATGAAAGTATTCCGTTTAGTAAAAGAATTGAAAAAATCTTAAAAGAAAAAGAGCAAAGAGAAAAAAATGGGGAATTATTTCACGAAATGACGATGAAGGTTGTTGTGGATTTAATGGAAGGAGATTTTCCTTATTTATGGGGTCCTTCAGGATGTGGAAAGTCTTATGCGATAAGCCAAATAGCATCTTTACTAGGGATTAACATCGCAGACAATGGGAAGATAACTGATAAATATAGTATTATGGCTTATAATGATCCAAATGGTAATTTCCGAGCTACGCAGTCTTTTATTGCTCTTGCGTATGGTCAATTATTATCATTAGAAGAATTTGATAATGGTAATACTGATACTCAAGTAGTTATTAATGGTCTTTATTCGGCTCTTTTAGATGTTATTGAAAAACCAAATATACCGCGCTTTGTTACTTTCGCCGAAAATACACCAGTTCGCGTAAATCCTAATTTTAGATTAATTGCGACTGGTAATACATCTGGTCTTGGAGAAACTGGAGAATATTCAGCTCGGGGAAAATCAGATGAATCCGTTTTAGAAAGATTAACGCCCGTGAAATACAATTATGATAACCGAATTGAAAAAGGAATATTTGGTAGTAATACGGGTTGGTATGAATTCTTTACTAAATTTCGCTTAGCTTGCGATGCTTGGGCCATTTCGCGTGGTTTAGAAACTGCTCAAGGTATTGGAACAACTAGAGATGCAGCATCTATCGTTAGATATATAAATCATAATAGTAAAAGCATAGATCAAATAATGGAAGAAAAATTTATTCAAATTAAAGATGAAGTTTATCTTCAATTCTTAGAACACCAATTTAGTGAATATTATAATTTTGATAATATTTCAGTAGATGATTATATAGGTGTTCCAAACTTACTTAAAGATGCTAGTGGAGAATTATTGGCTAAAAAATTTATTCAAGATTGTAAGCGTCATCGAGCTTTAGAAAGAAAAGAAGGTCGATAATGGCAACTAATAATGTTGAAAGATTTCCTTATAATATTTTTCCTCCGGAAAAAAAAGATGAAGGTACTATCTATACAGCAAGATTTAGTTCTTTAGTAGATTTATATAATTATTTAAAAAGTGAACCTGATATTAATAAAGCAATTTTTTACGAAGAGCGTAGCATTACTAGAGATTTTGAGTTCGCCGGTAAACCTTATGATGAAGCTGTTGAAGATTTACTAAAAGATTATGACCCAGAATATCAAGAATTTCTTGAATTACAAAAAGGCATTGATAGCGCTCATCTAAGGAATACTCATGCATATAAAACTGTTAAAACTGTCGCCGGAGGACATTTAAATATTCCTGATTATTGCGCGGGAGCTCCTTTATGTTATGAAACAGAAGAAAAAATTAAGATTCCCAAATTTATTCGTTGTCATGCAACTTTATCATATTTTTATGATACATCTAAGAATCAAATTTTTAATCGAACAGTTATCATTACCAATGTTTTAAAAGCCTTGGAGAAGGCCGGTTATAATTTAGAATTAAATACTTTTGCCTTATCGGAAAAATATGGGGAATATAGTTATATTGTTGTAAATATTAAAAAATACGGAAAATTTTTAGATATAGGGTCATTATATAAAGTATTTGGTCGCAGAGAATTTCTTAGAAGAATATTATTTAGAGTACGAGAAACCCAAGATTTTACGAAAGGAGCATGGAGTAACAGTTATGGTTCTTCCTGTGATAAGGCCACTTGCCAAAGAATATTAAGTTTAGGTAAAAATGATATCTTTTTTAGCACTCCTATCGAAATGGGAATATTGGGGGATTCTTTAGAAGAAGACTTTAAGAATGCTTTAAAATTTTTAAAAATTGAAAATCTCGTGAATACCCAAACATTATCCGAAGAATTTAATAAAAGTTTAGTCAGAATTAAAGGTAATAACAACTAAGTTATTATCTTTTTTTAATTTTCATTTAGCTGAAAAAAATATTAAAATAAAAAAGTTATTTCATTTAACTGAAAAAACTTTACAAATTAAATGATTTATAATATAATTATTCTAGGTGAAAAAAATGATAGCAAGGGAAGAGTATTTAAATTATTTGATAAAATTGAAAGATAAAAAAATAATAAAGATTATCACGGGAATAAGACGTTGTGGTAAATCAACTCTTTTAGCTTTATATCGTGAATTTTTAAAACAAAATAAAGTAAGTGAAAAACAAATAATAAGCATGAATTTTGAAAAACCTCAAGATAATATTTATACCAATTGGCGTGATTTATATAATGCTATTGAAAAGAAATTATTAAAATCAAAAATGAATTATATATTTTTAGATGAAGTTCAAATAATTCCGGAATTTGAAAAAATGGTTAATGGTTTATTTACTTTAGATAATGTTGATATATACATAACTGGTTCTAATTCATATATGCTTTCTGGAGAACTTGCAACTTTTTTAACAGGTAGATACATGCAAATTCATATGCTACCTTTATCATTTAAAGAATTTTACAAAAACTGGGGAATAAAAGAAAAATTAGATGCTTATAACTATTATATTGAAAATGGTAGTTTTCCTTATTTAATAAATTTGGATAATGATCCAGATTTAATTCGTAATTATTTAGATGGGATATATAATACTGTTTTAATGAAAGATGTCATTATACGTAATAAAATAAAAGATGTAATGATATTAGAAAGTGTTGTTAAATTTCTTTTTGCGAATATTGGAAATTTAATTTCTACTAAAAAAATAAGTGATACATTAAATTCTCATAATCGTAAAAATTCTGTTAATACTATTGAAAATTATTTATCTTGGTTAAAGGATAGTTATATAATTTATAATGTTAGTAGATATGATATTAAAGGAAAAGAATATTTAAAAACTGGCGATAAATATTATGTATGCGATTTGGGTTTAAGAAAATATCTTATAGGGGAAGTTACAGATTTAGGAAGTATTTTGGAAAATGTTATATTTTTAGAATTAAAAAGAAGAGGTTATGATATTCATATAGGTAAGTATGAAAATCAGGAAATTGATTTTGTAGTAAAAAAGGATGATGGTTTAAAGTATATTCAAGTAGCCTTAAGTGTTAGAGATAATGAAACTTTAAATAGAGAAATTTCTCCTCTTAAAAGCATAAAAGATAATTATCCTAAATATGTAATAACTTTAGATAATGATAATGCAACATATGAAGGTATAAAAGAAATTAATGCTTTAGATTTTTTATTAGGGAATATTGATATATAGTATTGTTAAAATTAAATAAATATGTTAAGATAATACTCACTAAAAAAGGGTTTTGGTTATGAATTTATTTGATTTATTTAAAAAACAAAAAACTAGATTTATAACTAAAGAACTAATAAGCTTAAGTTCTTTAGCAAATGTACCTACTATTGATTATTTTAAAGATAATAATCAAGTTTTAGAATTGATAAATTTAAGAAAAAAAGAATATTTAGAAATCTTAATTAAAGAAAAAGTATTAACGAGTAAAGATTTAAAAGCAAACGAATTACATAATAAATTAAATAGGATTCATAATTTAATCGAACAAAATACTTTGGGTGATGAATTATTTGAAAAAGTAATATTTAATGAAGAAGATAAAGTAAAAGCTTTAGTAAAATTACGAAAATTTGCCCTATATAAAGAACAAATAATTGAACTAGAAGAAGAAATAGTAAGTAGAATAATAGCTTTAAAAGAAATATTAAAGAAAACATTTTTAAATAGACAAAAAAGAATAAGTATTATAAATGAGATTAATAATTTAACCAATATTTTTGTAATCTTAATGAATCAAAAAGAAACGTTAAGATTATGTTTAAACAATTATGGATTAAAATGTTTTGATATAACAAAAGAAAAAGATAAAGAAAAAGAAGAAAAATTAATAAGGGAAAGAAAAGAAGAACTAAATGTCTATCAAAAACAAGCTTTTGGTAAAATAGTTTATGAACTAAACGATTTAAATGATATGGCTAAAGTTGAAGTTGCACTAGAAGAATATGTTTATAATTATAATTGGAAAGATGGTTCCTTAAGAGAAAAAATAATCAATTTTTGTAATTATCTAGAAAATCATTTTAAATATATAAACTATCCATGGACGGAGACTATTAAATTTGATACGACTGAGATATTCACAGAAATTTTAAAAATAGAAAATATATGTAAGATTTTTTCTGAATTTGGTAAAAATGCTGTTGATAATGAAGATTTAAAAAAAGTGTATCAGAAAAAATTTAGATTTTTTACCATTCCTATGGCAAAAGGAAATATAATAGAACCATTTATAAATGAAAAAACCCCTAAAATAGAAATAGAAACTTATGAAGAAATAATATATGCTTTAATAAATGATATAAACAATAATAAAGAAAATGGGTTATCTAGTATCCAAATGGAATTTAAAAATTATACTTTTATGGTTTTAAGATTGCTAAAAAAAGAACTTCAAACCAAGGGAAAATATGAGGCTATAGAAATATTAAAGAATAAGTATAAATTAAATTTATTATTGGCTTTTTCTTATCCTATAGAGATATCTATAATAAAGAAAATATATAAAAAAATATATGTTAAAAAATCTGACTATCCTGAAGTTAATTTTTATGAACCGGAATTTTGTTGGAATGAAGATTTGCCTTTAGAAACCATTAATGAATTAAAGCTAGTGCAAAATCAAAAGAAGGATATAGGCTTATATTTATTCTTAAAAAATTATTATCATACCAATGGGAATTATTATTTACCAAATGGTTTAGAAAAAGTTAATCATTTAATGGGTATCTACGATGGTGGTAGGATTTCTCCAAAGCAAATGAAAGAAATATTAAAATTTGTCGAAACTATTCGTCAAAAAATGAATGGCAAATTTGTAATTTTTCCCAAGTCTTTAAAAGAAGTATGGGGAGATCTAATAGGTAATACAGTAATAAAAAAATTAATCTTAAATGAAGGTCTAGAATATTTCAATTTTAATTTTTCTCCAACGGCAAATGTTTTTAAAATGGTAATACCGGCAACAGTAAAACCATCAATGTTTAGTTATCATGAACAAAATGAAAGTAAATTAGAAACAATTTCTTTTCTTGATTATGAAAAATCTTGTTTTTATAAAAATACTGAATATTTAAGAAGTATATTAGGGCCTTATATAAAAATAACCACATGTGAAATAGATGATGATGGTGAAGTAGAATATCAAAGAATTTGTGAATTAACTATAGATAATATAATTATTAGTTTTGGCAATAGTAAATTTCCTTATCAGATAAGATTATGCAAAGAAGAATGCCGAATAAGCCTAAGTGAATATTCTACAATTGTAGAAGGTAAGTATGAATTAATAAAATATATAAATTATTTAATAATAGGAAAAATAACTGAATATGAAGAAGAGTCAAAAAACAAGGATGTTGAATTTATACGTTCTTTTGTTAAAAGATTACATAAGTAAATAAATACTACAAAAAGGGTTTTGATTATGAATTTATTTGATTTATTTAAAAGGCAAAAAACTAGATTTATAACTAAAGAACTAATAAGCTTAAGTTCTTTAGCAAATGTACCTACTATTGATTATTTTAAAGATAATAATCAAGTTTTAGAATTGATAAATTTAAGAAAAAAAGAATATTTAGAAATCTTAATTAAAGAAAAAGTATTAACGAGTAAAGATTTAAAAGCAAACGAATTACATAATAAATTAAATAGGATTCATAATTTAATCGAACAAAATACTTTGGGTGATGAATTATTTGAAAAAGTAATATTTAATGAAGAAGATAAAGTAAAAGCTTTAGTAAAATTACGAAAATTTGCCCTATATAAAGAACAAATAATTGAATTAGAAGAAGAGATAATAAGTAGAGTAATAGCTTTAAAAGAAATATTAAAGAAAACATTTTTAAATAGACAAAAGAGAATAAGTATTATAAATGAGATTAATAATTTAACCAATATTTTTGTAATCTTAATGAATCAAAAAGAAACATTAAGATTATGTTTAAATAATTATGGATTAAAATGTTTTGATATAACAAAAGAAAAAGACAAAGAAAAAGAAGAAAAATTAATAAGGAAAAGAAAAGAAGAACTAAATGTCTATCAAATACAAGCTTTTGGTAAAATAGTTTATGAACTAAATGATTTAAATGATATGGCCAAAGTAGAAGTTGCCCTAGAAGAATATGTCTATAATTATAAAGAATCAACAAAACTTTATATAGGTGATGCAATTAGGGTTCTTCAGGATTCTATAGAATTAGATTTAAGAAATAAAGAAACTAATTTTAAAATATATGCGAAGATTTTAGAACTAAAAAATAAATGTAAAATCTTTTATGAATTTGGCCAAAAAATTATTGATATGGAAGATTTCAAAAAACTATATCGTTTAAAATTTAAATATTTTACAACTTGGCGATATGAAAATTGGATTCCTGAATTAATTGATGTTTTTATAAATTATGAAACACCTGAATTAGAAATTAATACTTATAAAGAAATGATTTATGAAATAATAAAAAAAATAAATAGCTTAGATTATTTAATCGACATTCAAATAACATTTAATATAGATAATATTACAACAATTAATTTGTTAAGAATAATCAAAAAGGAATTACAAACAAATGGTAAATATGATCCTATAAAAATATTAATGGATAAATATAAACTAAATATATTATTGGCCTTTGCGGATTCCATTAATACCAAAGCCTTAAAAGAAATATACCGAAATATTTATGTATTAAAAAGTAGTTATCCTGAAGTTAATTTTTATGAACCGGAATTTAGTTGGGATGATTATTTACCATTAGAAACTATTAATGAATTAAAGTTAATACAAAATCAAAAGAAAGATATCGGCTTATATTTATTTTTAAAAAAATATAGCAATGAATATCGAAGTGAAGTATATAGATACACTTTACCCGAGGGTTTAAGGATAATAGATAATATAGATAATATGCCTAATGATGTTAGAAATTTTATTAATGCATTACAAAAAAATATGAAAGGTAAAGATGTAATAATGCCTTCAACTTTAAAAAAACTTAAAGGTAATATTTTTGAATCTACCCCGATTCAAACATTAATATTAAATGATGAATTAGAATATTGTGATTTTGATTTTTTACCTTCTTCCTCTATTCAAGGTATTACGATACCAACAAAAGAGAGTTTACTTGAGTTTCATAATTACTTTCCATTTTTTCATTGTAAAAATTTAAAATCTATTGAATTTAAGAATTTTGATCAATGGGAATTTTATAATAATATTGAAAAACTAATTATGTTATTAGAGCCATTTATAACAGTAGATCATTTAGAAGAAGATACCAATGAATATGATAGTATAGAAAAACGTTATAAAAAGATAAGAACTTATGAATTAGCCATTGATAAGATTTTCTTTACATTTAGTGAAGGGGAAATAGTTGTGATTAAAAGAAAAGATTGGCATTGGCAAGTCCAATACATGAGTACTTATTACGATATATCAGCTTTTGTGAAAAATATTAATAAAGAATTAACAGATGGTGTAAATTTAAATAATAATCAAAAAAGAAAACTAACTAAACATTAATTTTCTTTTTTCTTTCTTTTAAATTTAAAGAATTTTTCACCCATTAGTTCTACTAAAAGTTTTTTGTTTAAGATAAAGTAAATTACAAATGAGATAATACCAACTAAAGCAAGTCCTAAAAGCATTTCTATTCTTGTTGTTAAGTGTTTAAATATAATTGGTTTAACAAGTATGTTAATTATAATTAAAATTGTTGTTGTTAATATTAATTTAGGTATGGATTTAAAGGTTTTCGTATAACTAAAATTATATTTTTTATGAAGGGTAATAAGAGGAATAATTAGGGATAATAAGTAACCTATTGTTGTTGCAGCTATCGCCCCATAATAAGGAGCAATACCTAAATTATTAAATAAATAAATTAAAGGTAAATCTAAAATAGTTTTAGTAATTAAGCCCGTGGCAACAGAGGTATAAATAAGTTTAGTTTTACTTAAGCCTTGAAGGGCACTACAAACCATAATATAAGCGCTATCGAGTGTTGCCAAAAGAATAGTATATTTAAATATTAATGGGCCATAATGACTTTCATTATAAAATACACTCCAAACAGGTGTAGCATAAATGCTTAAGAAAATTGTTAATGGTAAAATAACATAAAGTAGTACTTGGAGAATTTTATTAAAATGTTCATTTACTTTCTTTTCATCTTTTTTAGTATAGGCTTCTACAATGTTAGGAATTAAACTAATAACTAAACCAGTAGCAATGGCAGTTACCACACTAATAAGTTTAGCACCCCAGGTAGTAAAGATACTACTTATTGTTTCAATATCTTGAGCAGGAAAACCTAAATGATTTAGTCCTCTTATAACTAAGACCATATCAACAAAATTATAAATAGTATTAGCAACATTAATAATTATAAAAGGAATACAGTAAGTAATTAATTTTTTTAGAATATTTTTTCTTTCTTCTTTACTAACTTCTTCATAATCTGTGAATATATCTTTTTTTACTTTGCGCATTTTCCATAGTAAATAAGCATAGGAAACTATGGCACCAGCGCAAGCTCCAAAGACAGCGATGCCCACAGCCTCAACAACAGGTAGGTGAAAAACTCTTAAAGCAACAAAAGATCCAATAACAATAACTAAGACTCTCACAAATTGTTCAATAACTTGACCAATTGCTGGAGCACTAATATATTTATGTCCTTGTAAATAACCTCTTGAAATACTTAAAATAGGAACAACTAAAATGGCAAAGGAAACTGAGCGAATTACAAATGCTACATCATTAACACTATTGCCATTGGTTAAATCTCCAACAATTAAATTAGCTAAAATAGGAGCTCCCAAAAAACAAATAAGGAAAGATACAAGGGAGAAAATATGAATTAATTTTTTGGAATATTTAAACATAAAAGTTTTTTCTTTATTTTGTTTTAAAGTATTATATTCACTTGTTATTTTACTAATTGCCAAAGGAATCCCAGCACTAGAAATAATTAAAAAGAAATTATATATATTATAAGCATATCCATATAAAGCTCCACCGGCTTCACCAATTATATTATAAAAAGGAATGACGTATAAAACTCCTAAGACTTTGGAAATAATAATTGCTAAGGTAGCAATAAATGCGCCATCCATCAATCCATTTTTTTTCATTACAAACCTCGATATTATTATAACCAAAAAAAAATATAAAAACAATTATTTGTGGCATTAATAATTAGAAAATGGTAAAATTATTATACGAGGAGAAAATATATGAAAAATAAAAATTTTATTACTTATTTTTTTATTGTTATAATATCTATCTTTTTTTTAATGTATCCTGTAATGTTTTTAATGATTCAAAAAGGGATAATTAAACCAGAATATAGCAATATTTATACAGTATTAAAACCAGAAGGAAATATATTGGAAAAAATAAATATTAAATTTACTAATTTAAAAAATAATATTAATACTAAATTATCGAATTATTTATTTTTATATAGCGAAGTAAATGGTTATTATCCATTATTAAAAAATAAAATAAGTTTTTCAAATAATGAATTTTTGCCTTTAGGTACTAATAGTGATGGGGAATTTATTTTCTTAAATAAAGATAATTTTTATATTTTACAAACTAATCAAAATGATGAATATATTAATAAAAAAATGAAAGAAAATATAAATTTTTATAATGATTTAAGTAAAATAACGGAAACGTATATTTATTTACCTAGTAGATACGAATTTCAAGAATTTAATAATGCTTATAATATTAGAAATATGAATAAAATAAAAGAAAAATTTTTAAATAATTTAAATAATATAATGGTTAGAGAACTTAATGTAAAAAATAAAGAAGAATATCAAAATTTATTTTATCGGACTGATCACCATTGGAATAGTTATGGAGCATATCAAGGATATTTAGATATTTGTGAGGCAATGAATTTAAATTGTAAGGCCTATGATATAGTGGAAACAGATGTTACTTATCATGGTTCTATTGGTAAAATGGTTTCCGATCAAAAAATAAGTGATAAATTTATGTATATTAATGATGACGTTAAAATTGATGCTATTGTGGAAGGCGCAAAACCTGATGTTAATTTTAAACCAAGAAAAATAAAAGACAATAAAGGAATATTTTATGATTATTATGTTGGCTATTATAATGGATTATATAGTGAAGTAATTTATAATGGCAAAGGAAGTGATAATTTACTTATTTTAGGAGATTCTTATGCCTGGCAAATTGATTATTTAATAGCTCAAGAATTTAATAAAACTTATGTCTTAAATCCTAAATATGTAGAAAACATTAACATTTATGATTATTTAAAAGAAAATAATATAACTAAAATTTTAATATTAATGGAAACTCAAACAACTATATTTGATAATTATGATTATGATTTTGTTTCTGCTTTAGGAGGTAAATAATGGAATTTACAAGTTTAATCTTTTTATTTATATTTTTTCCTTTATTTTTATTAACATATTTTATATTTAAAAAAAGAAGTATTCGAAATATTATTTTGTTTATATTTAGTTTATTTTTCTATGCTTGGGGAGAACCCATCTATGTCTTTTTAGTTTTATTTTCGATATTTGTTAATTATATTTTAACTAAGTTAATAGCTAAAGATAAAAATAAATTTATTTTTATCTTAACTTTAATATTTGATATTGGTATTTTAGTAATATTTAAATATGTTCCTTTTATTGTAACTAGTATTAATAGTTTATTTAAAATTAATTTGCCAGTTCCTAATATTATTTTACCAATTGGAATATCATTTTATACTTTTCAAATGTTATCTTATGTTATTGATGTTTATCGAAAGAAAGTTAAAGTTCAAAAAAATATTATTTATTTAGGTTGTTATATTATTGCTTTTCCTCAATTAATTGCTGGACCAATAGTAAGATATGCAACAATTGAAGAAGAATTAGATAATCGTAAAGAAAATATGAATGACTTTACGATGGGAGTAAGAAGATTTATTGTTGGTTTAGTTAAAAAGATATTAATTGCGAACGTGATGGGTTTAATTACGAGTGAAATCCTAAGTCAAAATGCTAGTGTTTATGGCTTTGTTGGTTCTTGGGTAGCAATAATTTGTTATAGTTTCCAAATATTATTTGATTTTTCTGGTTATTCCGATATGGCTATTGGTATTGGGAGAATGTTAGGATTCCATTATTTAGAAAACTTTGATTATCCTTATATTGCTCAAAGTATAACCGATTTTTGGCATAGATGGCATATTTCTTTATCAACATTCTTCCGTGATTATGTTTATATTCCTTTGGGAGGAAATCGGGTAAAGATGCCTAGATTTATTCTAAATATTTTAATTGTTTGGGGTTTAACTGGGTTATGGCATGGAGCTAGTGTTAATTTCGTTTTATGGGGTTTATATTATGGAATAATACTCCTAATTGAAAAATTATTTCTTAAAAAATATTTAGATAAATTACCAAGATTATTTAGACATATTTATACTCTAGTTATAATTATGTTTGGTTGGGTTTTATTTAGAAGTCTAACATTTACCGAAATAACCAATATTTTCTCATCAATGTTTATGGTTAATGGTTTAGGTAATTTAAATTTATTTGGTTATATTAATTTCTTTAATTTTAATACTCTTTTAGCATTTATTTTAATTATTATTTTTGTTAGTCCAATTGATAAAAAACTAAAAGAAAAGCATCCTGTTATATTTGATATATTTTTAATTATCTTATTTATATTAGCTATTATGGAAATTATAATTGGTTCATATAATCCGTTTATTTATTTTAGGTTTTAAGGTTGAAAAAAAATAATGACAAAATAAGTATGAAAAAAAGATTTTGAGAAAAATCGCAAAATTTTAAGTTTATAATAGCAAAAAATAAAATGTTGTTGTAGGCATTGACTGAAAATTCTCAAACTAGAAAACAAGAAATGATTTTCACATAGATAAGGTTCCGTGCTCAATAAAGGCAACACTCATTTGTACACCGAGAATAATCGACACATATAATTATACGGGTTTAAGATAAAACTCTTAACACCACTCACCTCGCCGTGCTTTGTAGTGTACCTGCAACAAATAGTTATTATAAACGAAAATGTTTAAAAGTCAATTTTTTCAACTCGATTTGTGCCTTTCAGAGGACTGAAAGGACGATAGAAAGGAA
>CANRAL010000009.1 GCA_947628585.1 uncultured Bacilli bacterium
GTAAAGAAAAATATATAGAAATTATAGAAAAATAAAGAAAAAAACAGGTAGTTTGTATATAAACTATGCACACTACCATAAATTATCTGTGGGATTAATTATTTTAAAAATATTTTCCATTTTCAACCTCAATTTATAAATTTTCAGATTTTTATTATATATTAACGTTATTTTTTGTCAAGAAAAAAGATTAGTTCCCTAATCCTTATAAATTTTGTTCTTCTTCGTCACCATCAATAATAACTAAATCCGACAAGTCATCTTCTTCAGTATCATCGGTTTCATCATCTTGATCATAAAATATATCATCTTGATTTTCTTCAGTTTCTTCCTCTTCTACAGGATTTTCTTCATATTCTTCATCATCTAATTCATCATCCAAAACAATATCTAAAGCATGACGTGATTGTAAATCCCAATAACCACTATCTAGCATAACAAATTTTTTATTCGTTGACATTAATTCAAAAAAATCCATTATATGACTTTCTAAATAATCATCTGGTAATTCTAAAGTTTTACAAACCTTTTTAAAAATATCATTTAATTTCATTTTCTTGCCAGATTCTTGTAAAATATAATAAGCTATATCATCATAACTCATCATTTCTAATTCCTCTTTAGGTATTTCACTTAATTTCATAATTTTTCCTCCTTACATTTTTTCTGGGGGTATAACCCCAATTAAGTCAAGTGCATTTTCTAAAGTAATTTTAACAGCTTTAATTAAATCCAAATTTTCTTTAGTTTCTTGTTCGTCTGCCACAAGAATTCTATTTTTACTATAAAAAGCATGAAATATCGTTGCTAAATCATAAACGTATTTAGTTATTAAATGCGGTAACTCTTTTAAAGCCGCATTTTTTACTACTTCAGGAAATTCATATACTTTTTCTAAAACATTATATGCATCTTCATTATCTAATGTCCAATATTTTTCTATTTTTTCCGTATTTTCTTTTTCTTTTAATATAGAACAAATTCTAGCATAAGCATATGATACATAATAAACAGGGTTTTCATTATTTTTAGCTTTAGCTTCCGTTAGGTCAAAATCCATTTGAGTATCTAAACTATATCGTGAAAAGAAATAACGAGCAGCATTGACGCCAACTTCTTCCATTAGTTCCTTTAGAGTAACAGACTTTCCAGTCCTTTTACTCATTTTAACAACTTCCCCATTTTCAACTAAACGTACTAATTGTAAAAGTTTAACATCTAATTTTTCCGTATCTTGATTAAAGGCTTTCATACTACTTTTAAGTCGGGCCACATAACCATGATGATCCGTTCCTAAAATATCAATTATTTTATCATAACCTCGGCCATATTTATCTAAATGATAAGCAATATCTGGTACTAAATAGGTATACTCCCCATCTTCTTTTTTTAAAACATGATCTTTATCATCTAATAAACTACTACATTTAAACCAAATGGCTCCATCTTTTTCATAAGTATAACCTTTTTGGGCTAAATTATCTAAAACTTCCGCGGGACTATATTTATCTCTAATTGCTTTTTCACTAGTAAATATATCATAAGTTATACGATATTCTTTTAAATCATTAATTATTATATCTAATAATTCTTTAGTACCCAATTCTTTAAAATAATCAAGACTATTATTTAATAATTTATCTTTATTTTCATCATATAATTTTTGAGCTATTTTTTTTATTTCAGCACCATAATAACCATTCTCCGGCATACTACCTTCTACATTACATAATTTCTTATATTGATAAATTATAGATAAAGCTAAATTAGTTATTTGGTTGCCGGCATCATTTATATAATATTCTTTAGTAACATTAAAACCCGAAAACTTCAAAATCCGAGCTAGGGAATCACCATAAGCGCCCCCGCGAGCATTTCCTAAATGCAATATTCCCGTTGGGTTAGCACTAACAAATTCAATATTATATTTTTTTCCTTTTCCAATAAGAGAACTTCCATAATTTTTGCCTTGTTCTAAACATAATTTTAAATTATTTAATAAATAATCCTTTTTTAGAAAAAAATTAATAAAGCCCGGTTCTTTTATTTCCACATTCAAAATATTAGTATCAGTTTGCCAGTCCATATTCTTAACTATTTTCTTAGCAATATCCAAGGGACTTTGACTCATTACTTTTGTTAATTTTAAAGCTATATTACATGAATAATCCCCATTTTCATTATTCTTAGGCTTAGTAATTTCAATATTTATATCGTTTATTTCTAATTTTTTTAAACTGGAAATTATTAAGTCAATCAGTTTTTCTTTCATTTTTTTCACTCTTTCAATTCAATTTTCATAATTATTTCATCTTCAGCTAGTTTATATTTTAAAACCAAACCAGAAGAAGAAAATTCATAAGAACTTAAAACGGAAAATTCAAACCTCTTATCACCGTTCAAAATGATTATACCTAAATTATTAACAAAATCAATACTAAATATAACATCTTTATCTTTTTTTTCATAAATTTTACTATTTAAGTCAATTTGATGATGACCATATTCATTATCAAACTCCAAAAATTGGTTCTTTTCATAGTTAAATTTAGAAATTTTTTCTTCTAAAACTATTTTTTTATTATTTATTAACGTTAAATTCATAAATAACCTCTTTCATTTGTAACAAATTATAACATGCAAGAAATATTTTGCAAGAAAAATTTTTCCCAATATTAAAGTTTAAAAATTAGTTATTTAATCCATACTAACTTTTAGGTGGTAATATGCGTTTTTTTAAATTTAGTTTCAAAATGCTTATATTCATTTGTATATCTTTAATAATTTGTTTAACTGGACTATATATTTATGCTTATTTAAGTCCAAAATTAGATTTGAAAACCAGTGGTTCACTATTTATATATGATAATAATGAAGACTTAGTATATCAAGGTTCTAGTTCTAATGAATGGGTTAATATTGATGAGGTTAATCCTAATTTAATAAATGCCGTTATAGCTATTGAAGATAAAAATTTTTACAAACATCATGGTTTTGATTATTTAAGAATCGCCAAGGCAATGTATTTAAATATTAAAAATAAAGGAATAGTGCAAGGAGCATCCACAATTTCTCAACAATATATTAAAAATTTATATTTAGATTTTGATAAAACATGGTCCCGCAAAATTGAAGAGGCTTTTTTAACTTTAGAACTTGAAGTACATTATGAAAAAAATGATATTTTAGAAGGATATTTAAATACGATTAATTATGGTCAAGGTAACTATGGAATTGTTAATGCAGCCAGTTATTATTTTAATAAAAAAGTTAATGATTTAACTCTTGAAGAAGCTTTAATTCTCGCCGGGATTCCTAAAAATCCTAGTAAATATAATCCCGTTAGTAATTATGAAGCAGCAGTTTCTAGAGCGATGCTAGTTGCAAAGGCTATGCTTAATAATAATTATATTGATAAAGAAACTTATGATAATTTATTTAAAGAAAAATTAGAAATATATGGGGAAAGAAAAGATAATAATTTACAAATGTTAATGTATTACCAAGATGCAGTTTTAAAAGAATTAGAAAATTTAAATGAAATTCCTAAATCATTTATTGATTCCGGTGGTTTAAAAATATATACTACACTAGATATGGAAATGCAAACCAAATTAGAAGAAAATATTTTAAAAAATGCTACCACGGATGATGCGCAAATTGCTAGTGTTATAGTAGATCCTTCCACAGGAGGAGTTATGGCTTTAACTGGAGGGATGGATTACGCTAAAAGTCAATATAACCGGGCTATATCTAGTCATCGGCAAGTGGGTTCAACTATGAAACCTTTTCTTTACTATGCAGCTTTAGAAAATAATTTAACAATGGCTTCAACCTTTAGTAGCGAGGCTACCACATTTAATTTAGCTAATGGAAAAACGTATTCTCCAACTAATGCTGGAGATATTTATGCTAATAAAAATATTACTATGGCCGCAGCTGTTGCCTTCTCGGATAATATTTATGCGGTTAAAACTAATCTTTTTTTAGGAGTTGACAAAATGATTGAAGTAGCAAATAGAACCGGAATAAAAGCGCAATTTAAAGAAATAGCTTCTTTACCTTTAGGGACTACGGAACTTAATATTTTAGATTTTGCCAATGGTTATGCAACTTTTGCATCGGGAGGTTATAAACGCGAAACATATTTTATTGAAAAAGTTGAAGACTTAAATGGCAATATTCTATATGAAAGAAAAAAAGAAAATAAGTTAGTATTAAATCCTAATTATACTTATATTTTAAATGAAATGTTAACTAATACGACAAATGCTAAGTTTACGGATTATACGACCCCCACTGCCTTAACTATTTCTTCTATTTTAAGTAATAAATATGCTATCAAAACTGGTACAAGTAATGCCGATTATTGGATAGTTGGTTATGATAGTGATATATTAATGTTAACTTGGATGGGTTATGATGAAGGTAAAACAGTGAGCCAAAGTATTCGAAAAAGTGCAAGAAATATTTGGGCAAATACCATGGAAGATATAACAGAGAATAAAGAAATGCATTGGTATGAAACACCACATAATGTCGTATCTGTACCCTTAAATGCTGTTGATGGTACAAGCACTAATGATACTGGAAAAATAGCATTATATTATTTTGTTAGAGGAACAGAACCCAAATATAATGTAGAACAATACGTTAATGGAAATTAATATTGCCGAATTAAAAAATAAATATTATAATTTAATAGAAGGTGATTATTTTGAAAGTTATAAATGTCGTAAATTTTTCTTCTAATTTGATAACTAGTATTATTTCCTTAATTATTGGGGTTATATTATTTTCTAGACCTGATTTGGTAACTATTGCTATTTCTTATGTTTTAGGTACTTTATTAATTATATGTGGCATTGGTAAAATAATATTTTATAGTTATCAAAAAGGAAAAGATACTAATACATCAACCGGAATGTTAGTAAGTGGAATTGTTTTGATATTCTTTGGATTAATGTGTATCTTTTTTTCAAATATAATCGAACAAATAATTAGATTTATAATTGGTGGATTTATATTATTATCTGGTATAAATAGATTAATTAAAGCTATAAATGTCGAAAATAAAAAAGACTATCGATTTATAGCATCTATAATAGTTTCTTTAATTTTAATCTTTATTGGAATTTATGTTATATTTATTTCTAATTTAGTTTTTTCTTCTTTAGGTATTATATTAATAATTTATTCCGTAATAGAAATTATAAATTATATTATAATGGCTAGTAATAGTAATGTAGTTTTAGAAAAAACAAGTGATTCAAAATTAAAAACTATTGAAGTAAAAGAAAAGAAAAATAATAAGAAAAAAGATAAAAATTAAATCAATAAAAAATATGTTTCAAACGAACATATTTTTAATTTTTTTTAATACTAATTATTATTTTATATTCATCAGGTAAATCTTCTTCATTAATTGAAGATTTTGTTAAGTCTAAATTTAGACTATTTATTTTATTTTTAACTTCTTCTATATATGGTGAAATTAAATTTTGAGATTCATTTGGTTCTAATGAATTAGGTGTAGAATCCAAAAAGTCTAACATTTCGATTTCTTCTTCAGCAGCTGCCATATTTTCCGAAGGAGCTACAGGATTAATTTCAGGACTAATACTTGGAGTTACTTCTTCATCGCCCATAGACATATTTGCCGCTTCATCTTCTAAAAAGTTAAAAAATTTATTTGGTGCTTGTTGAGGTTTACTAGAAAAAATATTGCCAAATATACTTTTAGGTTGTCCGGTTTCTCCTTCATTTGGATTTTCCGTAACTGGTTCTACATTATTACTATTAATATTAGTAGTATTATTAGTACTTTCCATTTCTGGATTAATGGTTTCTTCAATATTCATTTTTTTCAATTCCTCTTCTAATTGTTTAACTGTTAGTCTTTCAGTTAAAATTCTATTTAACATTTTCTTTTGTTCTTCTTTATCTTTCAACTTTAGTAAACTCCGTGCATGCCTTTCACTAATTTTTTCATTCAAAACAGCATCTTGAACGGTTTCATCTAAAGAAAGTAATCTTAATTTATTAGAGATAGCACTTTGGGATAATCCCATTTTTTTGGCTAACATATCTTGAGTCATATATCCCTTATCTAACAAAGCTTGATATGATCTTGCTTCTTCAATTGCTGTTAAATCTTTTCTTTGAACATTTTCAACAATTGCTACTTCGGCACTGGTATTATCATCCATTGATGTTATTACCGCGGGAACAGATGCTAACCCAGCCATCATCGCTGCTTTATATCTTCGTTCACCTGCAATTATTTCATATTTATCTTGGACTCTCCGAAGCACTAAGGGTTGAATTATTCCATGTTGTTTAATTGAATCAGCAAGTTCTTTCAAAGAACTTTCATCAAAAGATAATCGTGGTTGAAAACGATTTGGTATTATATCTTCAATAGGTACTTGCAAAATTTTATTTTCATTATCCACTTATATCAACCCTTTACTATCTATAGAATATTTTAACTTATTCTTACTTTTTTTGCAATGGCTTTTTACTAATTTTTTCAAATGGTCGTAATTCATTTATAAATGTTTTTGCTACTTTTTTGACCTTTATTAATGTTCTTTTATTATTTTCCTTAAATAAATAAAATTCTAAAATATTATCAATTGTTCCTTTCATAACTTGAATACTATATTCTCCATCAATTATTTCAGTATTTATATCCCCTTTCATTGCTATAAAAAATTTATTTTCTTTAACAAGAGGCAATGCTAATTCAGATAAAATATTTAATGAAGTAACCGCTCTCGCTACAACTAAATCAAAAAAATTTAAATTATTTAAAGCATATTTTTCGACTCTATCATGAATAATTGTAACATTTTCTAAATTTAATTTCTTGGTTATATAAGATAAAAAAGTTGTTTTTTTATTATTAGAATCTAATAATGTTACTTTTAAATGAGGATAAAATATTTTTAAAACTATTCCGGGAAAACCCGCGCCACTACCAATATCTAATAAATTATCAATTGTTTTTAAATCTATAATTTTTACTATTGTTAAAGAATCATAAAAGTGTTTTAAATAAACATCTTCTTCATTAGTTATCGCAGTTAAATTAGTATGTTTATTATACTCTATTAATTCATAATAATATTTATCTAATAAATCTAATATTTCGGTTGTTACTTCAATATTAAGTTTTTTTACATTACTTATAAATTCATCTTTATTCATTATTATATTCCTTTTTTAAATAAACGGATAAAACAGAAATATCCACGGGATTTACTCCACTTATCCGAGATGCTTGAGCGATAGTTTTGGGTCTTACTTTAATAAGTTTTTGCCTTGCTTCAGTGGCTAAATTTTTTACTTTTGCGTAATCTAAATCATCAGGTATTTCTTTTTCTTCTAGTTTTAACATTTTTTCAACTTCTTTAAAAGCTTTTTTGATATACCCTTCATATTTTACTTCTATTTCTACTTGTTCCATTATTTCTTTAGTTAAATCTAATTTTAAAAAATTATTATTTAAAAATTCTAATGATATTTCTGGTCGTTTTAATAAATCATAAAAATTAATATTATTATGAGGAAGACTTAAATTATTATCTTGAAAAATTTGTTTATTTATTTCAGTTAAATTTAAATATGTTTTTCTTAATAAAGCTAATACTTCACTCAATTTTTCTTTTTTATTTAAATATTCTTGATATTGTTCAGAAGTTATACTACCAACATTATGAGCATATTCCCTTAATCTTAAATCCGCATTATCACTGCGAAGTAAAAGTCTAAATTCTGCTCTACTAGTTAACATACGATATGGTTCAATTGTTCCTTTTGTAACTAAATCATCAATTAATACCCCGATGTAAGCATCACTTCTTTTTAAAATTAAAGGTTCGCGATTAGTAATTTTTAAACAAGCATTAATCCCAGCAATAATTCCTTGTCCAGCGGCCTCTTCATATCCACTTGTGCCATTTATTTGACCAGCCGTAAATAAATTTTCAATTATTTTATTTTCTAATGATGGTTTTATTTGTAAAGGATCAATAGCATCATATTCAATTGCATAAGCATATTTGGTTATAACGGCATTTTCTAAACCATGAAGACTATGAACCATAAGTTCTTGAACATCTCTTGGCATACTTGTAGAAAACCCTTGTAAATACCAGTCATCATAATATAAACTTTCAGGTTCTAAAAATAATTGATGTCTTTCTTTATCTGCGAAACGGACAATTTTATCTTCTATTGAAGGACAATATCTTGGACCAATTCCCGTTGCATAACCACCATACATTGCCGATTTATTTAAATTATCTCTAATAATTTTATGGGTTAAGTCATTAGTATATACTAAATAACATGATTGTTGCTTAAAAACATCATATTTATAATCATCATCAAAAGAAAACTTCCAGGGATGCAAATCCCCTTTTTCTTCTTGCATAACACTAAAATCGATAGAATCTTTTTTTATTCTTTGAGGTGTACCAGTTTTTAATCGCATTATCTTTAAACCATATTCTTTTAGTTTGTCGGATAAATAATTACTTCTTTTTTCGCCATGGGGTCCTCCAGGGGTATTTTCACTACCTACCAAAATATTTCCTTTTAAATAAGTTCCTGTCGTTAAAATAACTGCTTCACTCCTAATTTTTTCGCCACCCGCGGTAATAACTCCTTTTACTTTATTTTCTTCAACTATTAAATCTTCTATCATTTCTTCTTTTATTTCGAGATTTAAAGTATTTTTTAAAGCATTTAACATATTTTTAGGATAAGTTATTTTATCAGCTTGACAACGTAATGAACGAACAGCCGGTCCTTTAGAATTATTTAACATTTTTATTTGTAAATGCGAAATATCGGCGATTTTTCCCATTAAACCCCCAAGAGCATCTACTTCTCTAACTATTATACCTTTAGCTGTTCCTCCAATAGAAGGATTACAAGGCATATCTCCAATATTTTTTATATTTCCCGTAACTAATAAAGTTTTATGTCCCATTTTGGCAGCAATATGAGCAGCTTCGCATCCTGCATGACCACCACCAACAACAATTATATCGTACATTTAGACACCTACTTTCCTAAACAAAATTTACTAAAAATATTGTCTACTAATTCATCACTATAACTTTCCCCAATTAATTCTCCTAGATAATTCCAAGCATCTTTTAAATCAATTTCTATAATATCTACTTCCAATTTATTTAAATAAGCATCATAGGCACTATTTAAAGAATCCATTGCTTTATTAATCAAAGTTATTTGGCGAATATTAGTTAAATAACTCATATTATTATTAACAATATTATTTAAATTAAATCGATTTTGAATTTCTTTTTTTAAATTATCTAATCCATTTAACTCTTTAGTATTACCTACTACATAAGAAGTATTTAATTTTTTATAATCTAATTTAGTTATTAAATCACTTTTATTAATAAAAACAATTACTTCTTGTTTTTTTAATTCATCTAAAATTTTTAATTCCTCATTTGTTACATCTTCATTATTATTTAAACAAAAAATAACTAAATCGGCTTTTTGAGCTACTTCTTTACTTTTTTCTACCCCTATTTTTTCTACGACATCAGAAGTATCATGAATTCCCGCGGTATCCAAAAAAGTTAATTTTACTCCATTTAAAGAAATACTACCTTCTACAATATCCCTCGTCGTTCCCGGAATATCGGTAACTATTGCTTTTTCTTCATCTAGTAAAAAATTTAAGATACTACTTTTACCAACATTAGGACGTCCAATTATGGCTACTTTAATTCCTTCATTTATTATTTTTCCGTTATTAGCATCATTTACTATTTCTTGTAATTCTTTTTTAAAAATAGTTAACTGCTTTTCTAATAAATTATTTGTCACTACTAATTCATCTTCATATTCAGGATAATCTATATTTACTTCAATATTAGCAATTATATCTCCCATCTTTTCCCGAATATTTTTGATTTTTTGAGTTAATTTTCCACCTATATTATTTAAAGCTAAAACTCGTTTAGCATCATTTTCGGCCATTATTAAATCATTAACACTTTCAGCTTGTAAAAGATTAATTCGGCCATTTAAAAATGCTCTTTTCGTAAATTCCCCAGGAGTTGCTAATCGACAACCGTTTTTAATTAAAAGTTCAACTATTTTCATAGTTGTATTAATTCCTCCATGACAATTTATTTCAACAATATCTTCTTTAGTATAAGTTCTCGGAGATAACATTATGGAAAGTAATACTTCATCGATTAATTCTTCATTATCATAAATATGACCATATAAAATACTATGACTAGCTTCTTTAGTCAAATCTTTTTCCTTAAATATTTTATTAGCTATTTTTATTGCATCTTGCCCAGATATTCGCACAATAGAAATTGCCCCAATTCCTGGACTTGTAGCAATAGCACATATAGTATCTTCCATAATTTTCTCCTTCAATAGGTGTATTATACCACTTTTTTTCTTAAAGAAATAATAATTATTATATATAACTTATACTTATAATAAAATACAATTTATAACTAATTTAATTATAAATTATTGTTATAGAATAAATTTAGAAGGATTTTGGTGAAGTTATGGAAAATCTAAGAATTATTCGCGAAAAACAAGGTAAAAGTCAAGTTAATGTTGCTGTAAATATTGGAGTTGCTCAAGAAATGATTTCATCTTATGAATCAGGCAAATCACTTCCTAGTGCTAAAACTTTAATCAAATTAGCCAATTATTTGAATACAAGTACAGATTATTTATTAGGATTAACAAATGATCCTACACCTATAAAATTATACTCTCGAAGTAATTTATCTAATGAAGAAATAAAATTTTTAACAAAATTTGCTCAACTAGCGGTTGAAGATCAAATTAAACTTATTGGTTATATGGATGCTTTAGCCCACATTGCCAATTAAAAAGTCAGATATTATTCTGGCTTTATTACTACATGGCGATTAGGTTCTTCTCCTTCACTTTCCGTTTTAACTCCTTTAAAATTAGTTAAAATGTTATGAACTATTCTTCTTTCATATGCATTCATATTTTCCATATGAACTTCCATTTTTGTTTTAACGGCTTCTTTAGCCATTTTTTTAGCTAAATATTCTAAATTTCTTTGTTTTTTATTACGATAATTTTCAACATCTAAAACTACTTTAAAATTAACTTTATATTTTGCTAAAAGCATTTGTTTAACTAATATTTCTAAGGCCTTTAAAGTTTGACCATTTTTACCAATCAAAATAGCATTATGATTAGAATATATCTTTAATATATTGATACCATCTTTTTTTTGAATTTCAAAATTTACTTCAAGACCTAAACCCTCAATTAATTCTTTTAAATATTCTTTAGTTACTTGATATAATTCTTCTTTCTTAATAACAGTAACACTCACAGTACTTCCCTTAAATAATTTTCCTTTATTTTCGGTTACTGTATAAACGATTTCATCAGTTGTTAAATTATTTTCTTTTAATATTTCGTTAAGTACTTCCGCGGTTTCTTTACCTTCTTTTATGATCGTTTCCATACTTCTTCCTTCTTTCTTACGCTTATTATAAAACAAAGTAGCCTAAATTTCAAATTTTTCTTATACAAAAAAAGAATAGCCTCGATGAACTATTCTTTTACTTTAGCTTTTAATATCTTTTTATTTTTTTTCTTATCTTTATTAAATAAACCAAAAATCATATTTTGAATTGATATAAAGGCATAAGTTGTAATCCAGTAGAAAGATAAAGCAGTTGGAAAATTAAGAGATCCATAAACGATAATAACTAACATTACATATAACATTATTTTCATTTGTTTAGCCATATCTTCTGTTTGACTAGGATTACTATTCATTGTTTGTTTAAATGAGAAGTATGTAGAAACACCAATTAATATTAATAATAATAAATACATATAATTTCCGGATTTAATTCCCACTAAAGGAGTTGTTCCAAGTTGAAAACCTAATAATGATTGTTCATAAATTACAGGAATACGATATATAGCTTGTAAAAAAGCAAAAAATAATGGTAATTGTAAAAATGATACTAAACAACCTGTCACAGGATTAATTTTATATTTTTTATAAACTAACATTGTTTCTTGACTCTTAGCCATTAAGGAATCATTATCCGTACGGTTCCGATATTTTCTTTCTATTTTTTCTATTTCGGGTTGAGCTTTTTGCATATTTTGACTTTGTTTAACGGTTTTAAAACTAAATGGTAATAATATTAATCTAATAGCTAAACCAATTAATATTACGGAAATACCCATATTTTTAACAAGATATCCTAATTTAATTATCAAAAATGCTAGAGGTTTAACAAAGAAAAATTCCCATAGACCATTACTATCATTAGAATTAATTTTATAATCTTCACAAGTTGGTAATTCACTTAAAGGAATGTTTAATTGATCCCCATACTTTTCATATATCTTATATAATTCTCCATCTTTTTCAGGCAAACACAAAATGTTTTTTTGTAACATTTGACCAGTTTCATCATATTTAACAATTTGTTTATCCTCATTAATTATATAATTAGAATTACCACACCCTGTTAACAATAAAAATAAACAACAAATAATAATAATTTTATTTTTCATTATCTTCCTTTCGTAATAGATTTCCTAATTCATTAACCTTTTCTTCAAAACTTAAAGAATTATAATCCTTCTTTATCATTATAATATAATCTGTATTATTTTTAAATAAACTTTTATTTAAATCAATAATATTTCGTAATTGTCTTTTTATTTTATTTCGCGTAACTGCATTACCCCATTTCTTACTAACAGCGATACCAAAATGAGGTTTATAGGTATCCTTTTTTAAATAAAAAATTTTATAATAATTATTATAAAAAAAATTTCCTTTATGGATAATTTCATTAAAAAGACTATTTTGTTTAACAACTTCATACTTTTTCATTAAAACACCTTATAGGAAAATGATACAATAAAATTTATTTTGTATTAATTAAATTTTTACGACCTTTTTTTCTTCTATTATTTATAACATCTTTATGTTCTTGCATTCTAGCTCTAAAACCTTGTTTTTTAGCTTTTCGATGATTATTTGGTTGAAATGTTCTTTTCATTATATATTCTCCCTTTCCTTTTTAGCCCTTGTATTATAATATTAAAAGAGTATTCAAGTCAAGCCTAAAAAATACTTTTGGTTAATAACTTCATTTTATTTGAAATATTTTTTTTATTTATTAACATTTTAATAAAGTTATCAACATAATTAACAACATCAACATTATGTTATTTTAACATTGTTGTTAATTTGTTGATATTGTTAACAAATATTTTGTTGATAATGTTGATAACTTCATTTTTCTATGGTTTCACCAACACTTTTTTGTTGATAACTTTGTTGATAACTGGTTAATAAGACTTTTTTCTTGTTTGTTTTAGAAAAATGTATTACAATTTATCTAGGAAGTAGTGATAGTGGGGTGAGGGTATGAAAACTGAAGACTTATTTGATCAATTTTTGATGGAGATTGCCGGACAAGTCACGCCAAGTCTTTATGGTGTATGGTTTTCAAAATTAAAACTCGTATCTATCACCGATAATCTTATAACATTTAAAGTTCCAATGCCGATTCATAAAACTTATTTAAAAAATAATTATGATACTATAATTAAAGAAACATTTTATTCTTTAACCGGGATAAAATATAATGTAGAATATTTATTAGAGGAAGAACTGGAAAATAAAAAACAAGAAGAAATAACTAATGTAATCGAAGAACCCCCAGAAAAAATAATGTGGAAAACTAATTTAAATCCGAAATATACCTTTGATAATTATGTAGTAGGGGATACCAATAGATTAGCTTTTGTTGCCGCCCAGGCCGTGGCTAAGAATCCAGGAGAAATACATAATCCTTTATTTATATATGGACGAAGTGGGTTAGGTAAAACCCATTTAATGCAAGCAATAGGTAATTATATAGCTCAAAATTCCAATTTAAAAGTTATTTATACCACCAGTAATGAATTTATGAGTGATTTCACTGGTATAGCAACAATAGATAAAGGCGTAGATAGTATGAATTATGCCAACGAATTTAAAAATAAATACCGGAATGTTGATGTTTTAATAATTGATGATATTCAATTTTTAGTAGGAGCAGAAAAAACCCAAAATGAATTTTTTCATACCTTTAATGAATTACATCAAGCTAATAAACAAATAATTATTAGCAGTGATAAAAGTCCCGATGATTTAAAGAAAATTGAAGATCGCTTACGAAGTCGTTTTATGTGGGGATTACCTGTAGATATATATCCTCCAGATTTTAACTTAAGATGTGAAATAATAAAAGCCAAAATTAAAAATACCAGTATTGAAAATAAATTAAATAATGATGTTATCGAATATATTGCCAATGCTTGTGTAAATGATGTTAGGCATATTGAAGGGACAATTAATCGGCTTTTAGCTTATACCGCGATGATGGTACCCGATAAAATTACTTTAGATTTTGCTGTAGAAGCTTTAAAAGATTATGTTAATACTAATATATTTATTAACAATACAATTGCTTCAATTCAAAAAGCAGTTGCCGATTATTTCAATATTACAGTTGAGGATTTAAAAAGTAAAAAGAAAAATAATATGATTGTTAAATGTCGCAATATAGCTATGTATTTATGTCGAATGGAAACTGAAGAAAATTTAATGAAAATTGGTTTAGAGTTTGGAGGAAGAGATCATTCAACAGTTTCCATAGCATTAGAAAAAATGACTAAAAGCTTAAAAACTGATGAAAACTTGAATAAAATGTTAGAAGAGATAAAAGGAAAGTTAAAATAATGTTAATAAATATTCCTTTAAAATAAATAAAATTAGCAAAAGAGAATAATTTATTAACAAATTAACCTTATAACAATAATTATTATTTATATAAATAAAAGAAAAAATGATAAAAGAAGGAGAGAGAAAAATGAAATGGAGTATTGAAAAAAATATTTTACTAGAAGCTTTAAATGATGTTACTAGAGCTTTAACCCAAAGAACTACTATACCAGTATTAAATGGGATAGTATTCGAAATTGATAAAAAGGGAATAGATTTATTAGCTAGTGATAGTGAATTATCAATAAAAGTTCATATTGATAGTAGTGATATTAAAAATATTGAAGGAGAAGGTAAGATTATTATTCAAAGTAAATCTTTTGTGGAAATGATTAAAAAAATGCCAACCAATATTATTAATTTTGAAGTTGAAGATGATTTAAAAATAAAAATTTATTCTGATACAAATCAATATCGTTTAAATGGCTATAATCCTATGGATTATCCTAATATTAGTATGGAACCAAATGATAAAGCTATTATTTTAAAGGCAACCATAATTAAAGAAATAATAAATCAAACAGCTTATGCCTTATCTAATCAAGAAGTAAGACCATTATTAACTGGTTTAAATTTAAAAATAAATGGTGATATTTTAGAATGTATAGCTACTGATTCTTATCGTTTAGCTAAAAAGAATATTCGATTAGATAATATAATAGAAAATAGTATTAATATTGTTATACCTGGGAAAAGTATTATTGAATTAGAAAAAATCTTGGGTGATGATGAAGAAAACATTGAAATGTATATATTTAAAAATAAAATATTATTTAAATATAAAAATATTTCTTTATTAAGCAATTTATTAGAAGGTGCTTATCCCGAAACAAGTCATTTTATTCCATCTGATTTTATTTATATGATAAATTTAAAATTACAAGATTTTTATGATGCTGTAGATCGGGCGGCATTACTTGCTGAAAATAAAGAAAAAAATATTATTAAAGTTCATATAGAAGATAAAAACATGATTATTACTAGTGCTTCAAATGAATTGGGTAATGCTGAAGAAAAAATAAATATTGATAGTAATACAAAAGAAAGTTTAAATATTTCTTTTAGTTCTAAATATATGTTGGATGCTTTAAAGGTTATAAAAGAAGAAAATATTTTCTTATTACTTAATACTGATGATAAACCAATTATTATTAAACCTGTAACAGATGAATCCTTATTAGAACTTATATTACCTATAAAAACTTATTAAAATTAAGAAAAAGAATTTAAAAAAATAAAAAATTCTTTTTTTCTTACTTTATTCGACAAATTTTTTAATAAAAATATGTATAATATAAGACATTTCAAGGGGGAATATTATGTCTTATATAAATGAAAATACATTATTTATTATGAAAAAACATGAAAAAGTAGAAATAATATCTTTGGATGGTAAAATTGAAACTAAAGAGCATATTACTAAAATTTTAGATGAAAGTTGTCTATATTATGGAAGTAGTTTAGAAGGAAGAATAAAATCTAGTAAATATTTAACTAAATTAAGTAGTAAGGTGCCAATTATTTTAAATGAAAAAGAAAATTTAATTTTGTTTCCTATATATTCTATGCGTAATGAAGTGGGTTTATGGTTTATATATAATAATATAATGAATTATCGCAAAGTAAAAAAATATGTTGAAGTTACGTTTAAAAATAATGAGAAAGTTTTATTTTTAATATCTTATAATATATTTTATAATCAAATGTTAAAATGTGGAAATTTATTAGCTATCTTTTCTTTAAAAAAATAGGAGAATATATGAATTTTGCCTTTTAAAAACATTTTAAATATGTTATAATTAATATGCATATAGATATACATATTGCAATAAAAATTTAAATTTTGACAAAAAAGAGGCTAAAAATGAAAATTAGCAAATTAAAACTAACAAATTTTCGTAATTATGAAAACCTAGATTTAGATTTAGGTAAACAATTAAATATTATCTATGGGGAAAATGGTAGTGGTAAATCTAATTTGGTGGAAGCTATTTATTTATTAGCCTTAACAAAATCATTTCGTTTAACAAGTGATAAACATTTAATTCAAAAGGGGAAAGAATTAGCTATTGTTGAGGGAAAAATTTGGAAAAATGAAGATTCCTCTTTATACAAAGTAAATATTAGTAACGATGGAAAAAAGGTAGAAATTGATAATAATAAAATTAATAAAATTAGTGAATTTGTTACTAAAATTCAAATTATTCTTTTTTATCCTCGGGATACGGAGTTAATTAATTCTTCACCAAACGAAAGAAGAAGATTATTAAATATTGAAATTAGTCAAATTTTTAAAGAATATATGATTTTATTAAGTAATTATAATAAAATATTAAAACAGCGTAATGCTTATTTAAAACAATTATATTTATATGGCAATGCTTCTCGGGATTATTTAGATATATTAACTAAGAAATTACTAGAATATGGTAAAAAAATTTATAAATATAGATGGGAATTTATTAGTTATCTTAATGAATATATTACCGATGTTTATGAAAAAATTTTTGGTTCGGGAAAATTAAAAATTGTATATCATTCAAGTTTTAATAAAACGGAAAAAGAATTGTTAGATACGTACCGTAAAATTTATAGTAAAGAAATGGCTAATGGTAAAACTTTATTAGGAGTCCATCATGATGATTTTGAATTTTTATTAGATGGTAATAAATTAAAAGAATGGGGAAGCCAAGGACAATTAAAAAATGCCATTTTGTCCTTTAAAATTGCGGAAATTAATATGATAAAAGAAATATTAAAAGATTATCCAATATTAATTTTAGATGATTTGTTTAGTGAATTAGATGTTAAGAAAATAACGAATATTTTAAATTTATTAAACAAAGATGTTCAGACTTTTATTACAACAACTGAATTAAGTAAAATACCTGATGAAATAAAAAATAAAAGTCGGATATATGAAGTTATAAATGGCAAAATAAGGGAGGAAAATTATGAATAAAGACATTCATTATACTGATAATGATATTCAAGTATTAGAAGGATTAGAAGCTGTAAGAAAAAGACCAGGTATGTATATTGGTACTACGGGTGAAAAAGGATTACATCATTTAGTTTGGGAAATTGTTGATAATGCTGTAGATGAAGCTCTTGCAGGTTTTTGTGATGATATAGAAGTTATAATAGATAAAGGAAATATAATTGAAGTAAGAGATGATGGTCGAGGAATGCCAACCGGAATTAATCAAAAAACGGGTTTATCAACAATTGAAACCATATTTACGGTTTTACACGCTGGCGGAAAATTTGGTGGTGAAGGTTATAAAGTTTCCGGAGGACTTCATGGTGTAGGGGCTTCTGTTGTAAATGCTTTGAGCGAATGGTTGGAAGTAACTGTTTATCGAGATAAAAAAATCTATTTTCAAAGATTTGAAAATGGGGGAAAACCGGTTGAAGAATTGAAAGTTATTGGTGATTGTGATGAAAATAGAACTGGAACAACTGTCCGTTTTAAAGCTGATGCCCAAATTTTCACTGAAACAACTGTTTATGATTATGATACCCTTTATAAAAGATTACAAGAAATTTGCTATTTAAATAAGGGGTTAAGAATAAATTTATATGATTTAAGAGAAGATGAAAAAAAAGATACTTTTCTTTATAATGGTGGGATTATTGAATATGTTCAAAAATTAAATAAAAATAAAACGCCATTACATGAAGATATTATATATTTGGAAGGAACTACTAATGGTATTCAAATTGAAGTAGCATGCCAATATAATGATAGTTATATTCCAACTATTTATTCTTACACTAATAATATTAATACTTATGAGGGTGGAACCCATGAAGATGGTGTAAAAAATGCTTTAACTAGAATTATAAATAACTATGCCAAAAATGCTAAAATTATAAAAGAAGGAGATAATAGTTTAACTGGCGATGATGTTCGTGAAGGTTTAACTATGATTATTTCTTGTAAACACCCTGATCCTCAATTTGAAGGCCAAACCAAAACAAAATTAGGAAATATAGAAGTTCGTAAAATAGCCAATGATATTTTTGCTGAAGGATTTGAAAGATATTTATTAGAACATCCCGATGTTGCTAGATTAATTGTTGATAAATGCTTAACGGCATCTAGAGCAAGAATTGCTGCGAAAAAAGCTCGGGAAATGACTAGAAAAAGTGACTTAGATACGCATGTATCATTCGGGGGAAAACTAGAAGATTGCCAAGAAAAAGATCCATCAACATGTGAAATATTTTTAGTCGAAGGGGATAGTGCAGGTGGTTCTGCTATTAAAGGGAGAGATAGTATTCATCAAGCCATATTACCTTTAAAAGGAAAAATTTTAAATGTTGAAAAAGCTCGATTAGATAAAGCTTTAAGTAATGATGAAATTAGAACAATAATAACTGCTTTTGGGACGGGAATTGGTCAAGAGTTTGATATTAATAAACTTAGATATGACAAAATCATTATTATGACCGATGCCGATGTTGATGGAGAACATATTAGAGTTTTATTATTAACTTTATTTTATCGGTTCTTTAGACCAATTGTTGAACAAGGTCATGTATACGCGGCCAATCCGCCATTATATTGTATTAAGCATGGTAAAACAATTAAGTATGTGCTTAATGATGAAGAAAGAGATGAATACTTGGCTAAGTTAAATGAAAAAAATACAGCTTATTCTTTATTAAGAATGAAAGGTTTAGGGGAAATGGATCCTGAAGAATTAAATGAAACAACTATGGATATTAATAAAAGAATTTTAAGAAGAATTACTGTAGATGACATTATTGAAGCAGACGCTGCCTTTAGTAAATTAATGGGTGAGGAAGTTGAACCTCGGAGAAAATTTATTGAAGAAAATGCCTTAAGGGTAGAAAATTTGGATATATAGGAGGGTTTATTTATGGAAGATGAAGTATTTGAAGAAGAAACAAATAAAGATCGTTTAACTGAAAAAAATATTGTAAATGAAATAGAAAAATCTTTCCTTGATTATTCAATGAGTGTTATAACATCTCGGGCTTTACCAGACTTACGTGATGGCTTAAAACCGGTTCATAGAAGAATTTTATATTCAATGTTAGAAAATGGTTTAACTCCTGATAAACAACATCGTAAAAGTGCCACGATTGTTGGGGATGTAATGGGGAAATATCATCCTCATGGCGATTCTTCAATTTATGATGCTATGGTTAGAATGGCTCAAGATTTTAACTACCGTTATATGCTAGTTGATGGTCATGGTAACTTTGGTACTATCGCGGGAACTGCTGCTGCAGCCTATCGTTATACGGAAGCAAGATTAGCCAAAATATCCTTAGAATTATTAAGAGATATTAATAAAAATACTGTTGATTTTGATAATAACTATGATGATACAAGAAAAGAACCTGTAGTATTGCCAAGTAGATTTCCAAATGTTTTAGTAAATGGAACAATGGGTATTGCTGTAGGTATGGCTACTAATATACCTCCCCATAATCTAGGGGAAGTAATCGATGGTTGTATCGCGGTAATTGATAATCATGATATTGATACTTTAGGATTAATGCAAATAATTAAAGGACCAGATTTTCCTACTGGAGGTATAATTTTAGGTAATTCGGGAATAAAACAAGCTTATGAAACTGGTAGAGGTAGTGTAACTATAAGAAGTAAAGCTACAATTGAAGAAAAAAATGGTCGTCAATTTATTATAATTGATGAAATACCATATGGTGTAAATACTGATGAATTAAAACGAAAAGTTGCTGAATTAGTTCATAATAAAGTTTTAGATGGTATTTCCGATTTTCATATTGATTTAAAATATGGAGTAAAGATAACAATTACTTTGAAAAAAGATGCTAATGCTCAAGTAGTATTAAATAATTTATATAAACATACTGCTTTTCAAAGTAATTTTGGCATAATTTTCTTAATGTTAGATCATGGTGTTCCTAGAACTTTAAGCTTAAAAGAAATTTTAACAAAATATGTTGATTATCAAAGAGAAATAATTATTAGAAGAACAAAATTTGATTTAAATAAAGATGAAAAAAGAGTTCATATTTTAGAAGGTTTAAAAATTGCTTTAGATAATATTGATGAGGTTATTAAAATTATTCGGGGAGCAATGGATGATGAAGAAGCTAAACAAAAATTAATGCAAAAATTTGGCTTATCTGATGCTCAAACTTCGGCAATATTGGAAATGCGGTTACGTCGTTTAACTGGTTTGGAACGTGATAAAATTGAAAGTGAACTTGCTGATTTAATGAAAGAAATTGATTATTTACGTTCTTTACTCGCGGATCCTAAGAAGATAGATGGCGTAATTAAAGATGAAATGACCGAAATTAAAGAAAAATACGGTGATGATAGAAGAACTAAAATTGATTTGACAGCTATCGACTATATTGAAGATGAATCTTTAATACCTAATGAAGATGTTTTAATAGTTTTGACAGATAAAGGATATATTAAACGGACAACTTCTGATACTTTTAAATCACAACATCGTGGTGGAATGGGTATTAAGGGAATGCAAACTAATGATGATGATTTTGTTAAGACTATGTTAAATTTATCAAGTCATGATTATGTTATGTTTTTCACTAATAAAGGAAAAGTATACCGTATTAAAGGATATGAAATACCTGAATTTTCTCGCCAATCTAAGGGATTACCAATTATTAATTTATTAAATTTGGAAAAGGATGAAATTGTAACTTCAATTATAAAACATAGTAAAGAAGATAATACAAAATATTTACTATTTGCTACTAAGAAAGGTGTTGTAAAAAGAACATTATTATCTGAATTTGATAATATAAGAAATTCTGGTAAAAAAGGTATTACATTACATCCAAATGATGAGTTAATCGCTGTTCGTAAAACAACAGGTGATAATTTAGTATTATTAGGTTCTAGCTTAGGTCGAATGGTTAAATTTAATGAAAATGATATTCGCGTAATGGGAAGAACCGCAAGTGGCGTAAAGGGAATAAATATACCTGATGCTAGTTGTATATGTTGTGAAATAGTAAATGAAAGTGATACAATATTATTAGTAACTGAAAAGGGTTATGGAAAACAAACAAAAGTTTGTGAATTTAGAGAAACAAAAAGAGGCAGTAAAGGTGTAAAAGCTTTAAATATAACAGATAAGAATGGAGCAATAGTTGATATAAAAGTTGCAACTAACGATAAAGATATTATACTAATTACAAACGTTGGAATGACAATGCGGATGCCAATAGGTCAAGTAAATACTTTAGGACGTAATGCTCAAGGTGTTCGTCTTATGAAATTAAAAGAAGGTCAATTAATTTCATCAATAAGTTTAGTTGATCCTGAACCTTTAGAAAATACTGAAGAAAATGTTGAATCAGAAATTGATGTTTCACGTGAAACATCAGAGTAAAAATTTATAATGTTTTAAATAACTTTATAGAAATATTCAATATGCAAACAATACATTTTAAAAAGGTAGATAATAGAAACAATTATCTACTTTTTTATTAAAATTAAATTAGTTATTTTTTAATTAAAATATGAAATTTTTATTTTACCATAATTTAGTTAATTTTTGTTTTTTACGTAAATCATCAAATCAAATCATCACTTTTTATTATCTTTATGGACAAGTAAATAAATCATTATAAGCTTTAAAAAATATTTTATTAATAATGTTTCACGTGAAACATTATTAATGTTTGTTCAATAGTTTATTTCACTTTTAAAACATATAAAAAATATATAATATTAACTGAACAGTTTTATTTATAATTATATGTTTCACGTGAAACATATAAAAAAATCAACTATTAAATAACTAAATAGAAAGTTAATAAAAACAAATGTTTGTATATTGATTTAACAAATAATATTTGTTATTATATTGACGTGCAACAAATATATTGTAATCTGGTCAGAATCGGAAGATAGCAGCCACGTCAATCCCTATTTGTGTGCACTTTTTTTAGGAGTAAAATTATGAAAGAACAATATATGTTAGAAGCATTTAAAGAAGCCAAAAAGGCTTTTAAAAATGCCGAAATTCCTGTAGGCTGTGTAATAGTAAAAAATAATAAAATTATTACAAAATCCCATAATAGTCGAGAAAAAAAACATAATGTTTTAGGCCATGCGGAAGTAATTGCAATAACGAAAACAACTAAAAAATTAAAAACATGGAAATTGGATAATTGCGATATGTATGTTACGTTAAAACCTTGTACGATGTGCGAAAATATTATTAAACAAGCTAGAATTCGTAATGTTTATTATTTACTAGATAAACTAAGTTTTAAAAAAGAATACTCTAAAACTAATTTTTTATTAATTGATGATACATATGAATATAAAGAATTATTAAGTAGTTTTTTTGTTAATAAAAGAAATAAAAAATAGAAAAATATGGTATAATGGAATTGGAGGCAACTTATGAGTTATAAAGTTCTATATCGAAAATATCGTCCCAACAATTTTGATGAAATAGTAGGACAAAAAGCCGTAGTAAGAATATTACAAAATTCCATTGTAAATAATAAAATATCACATGCTTATTTATTCGCTGGACCGAGAGGAACAGGTAAAACAAGTATGGCTAGAATATTTGCTAAAACAATAAATTGTGAAAATAATAAAAATGGTCTTGCCTGTGGTAAATGCCAAAATTGTTTAAATTTTAACGAAAGTCCTGATATAATTGAAATTGATGCTGCTTCCAATAATGGTGTTAATGAAATAAGGGAATTAATAAATAATGTTAAAATAATGCCATCAGAATCAAAATATAAAGTATATATTATTGATGAAGTCCACATGTTAAGTACATCAGCCTTTAATGCATTACTGTTAACTTTGGAAGAACCACCAAGTCATGTTATTTTTATATTAGCAACAACTAATATCGAAAATGTTCCGATTACAATAATATCTCGATGTCAAAAATATGAATTTTATCGCATAAGTAATGAATTAATAACTGAACATTTACAAAAAATATGTGATCAAGAAAAGATAGAATATGATATTGATGGTTTAAAGGAAATTACAGAATTAGCTGATGGTGGTTTGCGAGATGCTCTAAGTATGTTGGATCAGTTATCAAAGGAAAATAAAAAAATAACGTTGGATTTGGTAATAAAAGAATTAGGATCAATATCCTTACTTAAAATTAAAGATTTAATTGAAGCATTAGACGCTAATGATATAGATAAAGTTGATTTAATAATTGATGACTTTCAAAAAACAAATTTAAATTATAAAATAGTTATTAAAAAAATTGTTGAAATATTAAGCCAAAAGGCAATTATTGTTTTAAAAGATGGTTCTAAAACAAATTTGAATTATAGTAATATAAAAAATATAATATTTGAACTTAATGACTGCTTAAACAAAATTAATATAAATGTTAATCCTTATATAATTATTAAAATGATATTGTTAAACTGTTGTAAGGGAGAAAATAATTTTAAAGAAAAAGTTAATAATAACGAAATAGTAACAAAATTAGAAAAAAATAACATTAATACAAAAGAAATAAATAAAGAAGAAAAAGACGATTTAAATAAGTCTAATAATATAAAAGAAAATAATGATGAATTAAATAAATTGAAACAAATTAGAATTAATAATTGCTTTGTTAATGTAAATAAAGAATGTTTATTGAATATAAAATCTAAATGGGAAGAATTTTTGAATGGCTCATCAAAGTTAGTAAAAGGATTATTGACAGATTCTATGCCAGTCGCGGCATCGGAAGATTATTTAATTTTAACAAGCGGCATTGTTCATCAAAGCGATGAGATAAATCGGGAAAGAAGTAATATTGAACAAGAGCTAAACAATTTTTTACAAAAAAAATTAAAATTAATAGCCTTGTCCAATGAGGAATGGGCTATGGAAAAAGAAAAATATATTAGTAATTTAAAACAAGGAAAAACTTATGAATTTATAGAAGAAGAAAAAACGAAAAAAGAAGACACTACCATAAATTTAGAAAAATTGGCTAAAAATTTATTTGATGAAAGTAAAATAGAAATAAAATAGGAGGAATGAAAAATGAATATGCAAAATTTAATGCAACAAGCGCAAAGATTACAAAGGGAGATAACTAAAAAGAAAGAAGAAATTGATAATGAAATATTTCCCGGGAAATCTGAATGGGTAGAATTAACCTTTAATGGAAAAAAAGAACTTAAATCTTTTAAAATTATTAAAGATGGTGACATTACTAATGATGATAAGGAACTTTTAGAAGATATGATTTTTCTTGCCATTAAAGATTCATTTAAAAAAATTGATGCTGAAGTTGAACAAAAATTAGGACAATATTCTGCAATGAATGGTTTGATGTAAAATGAAAAGTGTATATCCTGAACCAATTCAAAAGCTAATGAATTTTTTTAAAAAATTACCTGGAATTGGGGAAAAGAATGCAGAACGGATGGCTCTTTCAACTATTGAATTGGACGATGAAGATTTAAAAAATATTTCGTCGACAATTGAAACAATTAAAAAAGATATAAAAAATTGTTCTATATGTGGTCAATTAACTACGAGTGATATTTGTCCCATTTGTGCTGATGAAAATCGTAATCATAATCTTATTTGTGTTGTTGAAGATGCTAAAAGTGTTTTTAAATTTGAAAATGTAGGAAATTATGATGGTGTTTATCATGTACTACACGGCTTAATTTCGCCAATAGAAAATATTGGACCCGAAAATATAAATTTGAGCTCCTTAGTAAAGAGAATTGAAAATTTAAAAAAACCGGAACTTATATTGGCTTTAAAGTCTACAGTTGAAGGCGAAACAACTACCTTGTATATCAAAAAAATATTTGAAAAAAAAGATGTAGTTATCTCTCGTCTTGCTTATGGTATTCCTATGGGAACCGAAATTGATTATCTAGATATAATAACTTTAGATAAAGCTTTAGAAGATCGAAAAAAGATTAGTGAAGAATAATCATATGGACAACTCATATAATTGTAATGAGGTTAATATGAAAATAAAGACAGGTATTTTAATTGTTTTGAAAAAAGTAATTTTAGCATTTTGCTTTATTTATGGGTTTGATTTAATTGCATCGGGAATGAATTTATTTATTCCCCTTAATTTTATTACTATTTTAGTAGTGTCTATATTAGGATTACCAGGGTTATTAGCATTATTGGGAGTATATTTTATTTTAATATAGTTGTAGGAGGATTATATGGCTGTAACTGAAAAAATAGATACATTAGTTAATTTATATCATAATGATAAACTATCTCATGTATATTTAATAGAGACTAATAGTATTTCACAAGCAACAAATGATATACTGAACTTAAGCAAAAAAATTAATTGTGAAAATGAATATGAAATAAATTGTCATAAATGTAATTTATGTAATTTAATTAATCAAAATTTTTTACCATCACTTATTATAATTGAACCTGATGGGAATAATATAAAAAAAGAACAAGTAATTGATTTAAAAAAAAGATTTAGTTATAAAGCCTTATATACCAAAAATAATATTTATATTTTAAAAGAAGCTGATAAATTAAATTTAACAGCTGCGAATACTATGTTAAAATTTATAGAAGAGCCGGGAGAAAATATATATGGTTTTCTTTTAACTAGAAATATAAATAATGTTATTCCTACGATTAAAAGTAGATGTGAACTTTTGAGTTTGCAATATGAAGATAATCAAATTAATGATATAGATGAATATAAGAAAGTAGCAATTGATTATATAAGTAAGATAGAACTAGAAAATTCTCCAAAAATTATGTATAATAGAAACGTAATTTTAAATAATTACTGTGAAAAAGAAAATATTATTAGAATATTTCAAGAAATGCTAAAAATTTATTTTGAGGCCTATAGTCAAAATAAAAAAATATTAGCATTAAATAAATTAACCAAAGTAGAATTACAAAAAAGAATAAATTTAATAATAAAATTTTTATCTGATATAGACAGTAATGCTAATGTAGAATTGTTATTAGATAGATTTGTTATAGAATTGAGTGATGATTATGACTAAAGTTTATAATGTAATTTTTAAAGGAAGTGGAAAGGCTTATAATTTTAAATCTGAATTAGATTTGAAAAAGGAAGATAAGGTAATTGTGGATACAGAAAATGGCTTACAATTTGGAAAAATAATAGGATCTAATGAAAAAGCCGATTATTCAGATTTAAAAGATGTTGTTCGACTTGCAACCGATGAAGATTACGATTTATATTTAAAATATTTAAAAGAAGCTGATGAGGCTCGCATAAAATGCTGTGAAATTGTTAAAGATTTAGGTTTACAAATGAATGTTTTAAGTGCTAGATTTTCTTTTGATCGTAGTCAATTATTGTTTGATTTTACTGCTGATGAACGAGTTGATTTTCGGGAATTAGCTAAAAAGTTAGCTAGTATATATCATACTCGAATTGAACTTCATCAAATTGGTGCTAGGGATAAAGCTCGTAAAGTCGGTGGGGTTGGAATATGCGGTCAAGAACTTTGTTGTAAAAGATATTTAGAAAAAATAGATGGAATATCAATGAATATGGCTAAAAATCAAAATTTAGCTTTAAATCCTAGCAAAATTAATGGTTGCTGTGGAAGATTAATGTGCTGCTTAGCCTATGAAGAAGATAATTATGAAGAAAATTTAGAAGGTATGCCTCAAATAGGACATAAAATTAATACTCCTAAAGGAGAAGGACAAGTAATAAGTGTTAATATTTTAGAAAGAAAATATAAAGTATTAATTGATGGAGACAAAGAGGAATTTTATGTTGAATAAAATTGAAAAAAATGATTTGTTTGATTATCCTAATCGTTATATTTTTCAATATAAGGATGCATTTAAGTTTTCTTTAGATTCTATTTTACTTGCTGAATTTGTTAGGTTAAAAAATTCAAATTATATATTAGATATGTGTACTGGAAATGCGGTAATTCCTTTAATATTATCAACAAAAACTAAAGATAAAATAATTGCTTTTGAAGTTGAAAAGGAAATCTATGAATTAGGAAAAAAATCTATTTTAGAAAATAAATTAGAAAACCAAATAAATATAATAAATGATGATATTAAAAACATAACAAATTTATTTCCTGGGAAATATTTTGATATAATTACCTGTAATCCTCCTTTTTTTAAAATTGATAATATTGAAAAAGAAAAAAATATAAATAATTTAAAAACTATTGCTCGTCATGAAGTAAAAATAAATCTATTAGAAATATTTAAGATTGTTCATGAAGTTTTAAAAGATAATGGTACATTTTATTTAGTACATCGCTTAAATCGTTTAGATGAGATAATATTAGATGCTAATAAATTTAAGTTACAAGTGAAAGAAATTCAAATAATTTGTACTAAAGAAAATAATCCTAAAATAGGATTATTTAAAATTGTTAAGAATGGTAAAATTGGTTTAAAAATAAATAATATTATAGATGTTAGTAAATTAACAACATATCAAAATTTATTTAAAGAGGTGGAAAAATGAAATTAATTGTCGGCCTAGGAAATCCTGAAAAAAAGTATGAAAAAACTCGTCATAATATTGGCTTTTGGCTTATAGATAGCTATTTAAAAGATGTTCATTGGCAAACTAAATTTAAAGGACTATTTTATAAGACGATAATAGCTGGGGAAGATATAATTTTTTTAAAACCTTTAACCTATATGAATTTATCTGGAAAATCAGTTAAAGAATATGTTAATTATTATAATATTGATTTAAATGATATCCTAATTATTCAAGATGATTTAGATCAAGATTTTGGTAAATATAAGTTAAAGAAAAATAGTAGTTCGGGGGGACATAATGGCATAAAATCCATTATTAATGAACTTAACTCTATGGATTTTGCAAGATTAAAAATTGGTATAAAAAATAATAATCTGAGTGATACAATAGATTTTGTTTTAGGTAATTTTACCAAGGAAGAACAAGAAACATTAAAAAAATTATATCCCACCTTTGAAGAAATAATTAATTCTTTTATAAATAATGGTATTGAAAGGACAATGAACATTTATAATACTAAATGATGGTGAATTATGGATTTTTTAGATACAATATTTAAATATGATAATGATACGGAAATTTCGGGATTAACTTTAGAGTTATGTCTTTTGTATGCAATTAAACTATATAAGCAAGATTCTAAAAACGTATTAATTGTAACTAATTCCCTATATGAAGCAAATAATTTTTATAATTGTCTTATGACTTATGAAAAAAATGTATTATTGTTTCCCATGGATGATTTTTTGTCATCGATGATTGTGGCTGAAAGTCCTGATTTAAAATATAAAAGATTGGAAACATTATCTTTTTTAAAAGATCAAAAAAAGCATATTGTTGTAACAAATTTAATGGGTTATTTAAAATTTTTAACTGATAAAAATAGTGTTTCTACTTTTGAAATTAAGAAAAATTTGGATATTAAAAGAGATGATATAGTACTACAATTAGAAAAATTTGGCTATCATCGCGAATCGTTAGTAACGCAAACTGGTGAATATTCTGTTAGGGGATTTATAGTTGATATTTTTTCCATTGATGAAAATCATCCCATTAGAATTGAATTAGATGGTAATTTTATTTCTGAAATAAGGTATTTTGATGAAGACAGTCAACTATCCTTAAATGAGATAAATGATATTTTTATTAAACCAGTTGAGGAAATTAAAACAGATATTTTTAGTTCTTTATACGATTATGCTAATAATCCCAAAGTAATATTTATTGATATAAATCAAATTAAAGCTTCTTATTTAAAACTTCAAGAAGATATTTTTAATTATCAAAATAATACTAATTCTAAAGAAAAAGTAATGTTTGATTTCGATGATATTAATCCTCAAGAAACCTTTTATTTAAATAGATTTGGTTCGGATGTAAATAATTATAATGCTAAAACAATAAGTAATTATAATTTAAATTTTGATCTTTTAAAAAACGATTATAATAAATATTTAAAAGAAGGAAAAGAAGTATTTTTTTGCTTAAATAAAAATAATCAAATTAAAAAAATAAAAGATTTAATTCCTGATGCTAAAATAATTAATCAAGAAATAAATAATGGTTTTATTATTGATAAATTTGTTATTATCGGAGCAAATGATTTAGAAGAAGTAAAAAAGAAAGTAATAAATTATAAAAATAATTATAAAATTGGTAAAAAAATTAAGAGTTTTGATCAATTGAATAAAGGTGATTATGTAGTTCATTTAGCCTATGGAATAGGAATCTATCAAGGTATTAAAACTTTAAATGTAAGAGGAGCTACCAAGGATTTTTTAGAAATTGCCTATGAAGGAACGGATAAAATTTATGTTCCTGTAGAAAAAATTTCTAATATTTATAAATATTCTGATAAAGATGGATCAATTCCCAAATTAAATAAATTAGGAAGCTTAAATTGGTCAAAAACTAAAAAGTATATTGAAACTAAAATAAAAGATATATCCAAAGAACTAATTAGTTTATATCAAGAAAGAATTAAAGTAAAGACGGATTCTTATTTAGATTATCCTGAAGAAGAAGTTTTCGCGTCCGCATTTCAATATGATTTAACTGTCGATCAAGAAAAGACTATTAAAGAGATAAATAATGATTTGCGTAAATCTAATCCGATGGATCGATTATTATGTGGTGATGTTGGTTTTGGTAAAACTGAAGTAGCTATGCGAGCTATTTTTAAAACAATTTTAAATAAGCATCAAGTAATGTATTTATGTCCTACGACTATTCTTTCTAAACAACAATATACAGTTGCTATGGAAAGATTTAAAGATTGGCCCATTGATATTGCTTTATTAAATAGACATGTTTCATCCACGCAAGCTAAAAAAATAATTGATAAATTAAAAAATGGCCAAATAGATTTAGTAATTGGAACGCATCGTTTATTAAGTGATGATATAAAATTTAAAAATTTAGGTTTATTAGTAGTAGATGAAGAACAACGATTTGGAGTTACTCATAAAGAAAAAATTAAAAAAATAAAAAATGATGTAAATGTTTTAACTTTAAGTGCAACTCCTATACCTCGGACTTTAAAAATGGCTATGTCAGGTTTAAGAGATTTATCTATTATTGATACACCGCCAGTTAATCGTTATCCAGTTCAAACTTATGTGGTAATTGAAGATGATTTAATTATAAGAGATGCTATTTATAAAGAATTAAGCCGAGGTGGACAAGTATTTATTCTTTATAATTATGTAGAAAGTATTGAAAAATATACAAATCATATTGCTACATTGATACCAGAAGCTAAAATTACTTTTGCGCATGGGCAAATGGAAAAAAATGAACTTGATAATATAATGACCGATTTTATTGATCAAAAATATGATATTTTAATTTGTACTACCATAATTGAAAGTGGTATTGATATACCTAATGTTAATACTTTGATAATCCATGATGCCGATCATTTTGGCTTAAGTCAGCTTTATCAAATAAGAGGACGGGTTGGCAGAAGTAATCGAATAGCGTATGCTTATTTAATGTATGCTAAAAATAAAGTGTTGACGGAAACTGCCATAAAAAGGTTGGAAACAATTAAAGATTTCACGGAGCTTGGTAGTGGTTATCGAATAGCAATGCGTGATTTAAGTATTCGTGGTGCAGGTGATATTTTTGGCTCTTCGCAAGCCGGTTTTGTTGATTCCGTTGGAATAAGTTTATATATGAAAATGATTGAAGATGAAATGAAACGTCAACAAGGAATAGAAGTTATGGAAGAAGAAGATACCAAAGCTTTACTTAATGTAACAACGCATATTAGTGATGATTACGTTAGTGATGAAGATGTAAAAATTGAAATTCATCAAAAAATTAACGAAATTGATTCTTATGATAAATTATTAAAAATAAAAAAAGAATTGGAAGATCGTTTTGGTAAAATAAATAATGATTTATTAGTTTATATGTATGAAGAATGGTTTGAAAAAATTTGTCAAAAATATAAGATAACCAAAGTAACACAAACTGATAGAGTAATTGAAATAGAATTACCTGAAGAATTATCTAGTACTATTAAGGGTGATAAATTATTACTAGAAGCGTTATCTTTATCACGTAGTTTCAATATTAAATATGTTAATAAAAGAATAATTATTCAATTATTATATAAATCATTAGAAAAACATTTTATTTTTTATTTAGTAACCCTATTAGAAAAAATATTATAAAAAATCAGAAGCAATTTGGTAACTGATTTTTTAATTTTAAAAAGTAAGCTATTATAAGTATAAAATTTAAATAATACTCCAAACTAAATGATGAAATGAATTGGAGTGAAGTATTTGAAAACGACTGGAGTAACAAGAAAAATTGATGAGTTAGGGCGAATTGTTATCCCTAAAGAAATTAGAAGAAATTTAAGTATTCGGGATGGGGAAAATTTAGAAATATTTATTGATAATGATGCCATTTGTTTAAAAAAACATTTTCAAATTCATTCTTTTTTAGAAATTGGTAATAAGCTTATAAATTTATTATCTTCACTAATAGATGCCGAAATTTATATAACTGATCGCGAAAAAGTAATTTGCTCAAGTATTAAATCTAATATCATAAATAAAAACATTAATGGTAAATTAATTAATTTAATTGATGAAAGGGAATCCTTTTTTAGTGTTGAAGCAGAAACTATAAACTTTGAAAATGAAAAAATAAATGGTTATTTTAGCATTGTTCCCATTATTTCTTCTATAGATTCTTTGGGGTTAGTAATTTTTAATTCTAAAAGATATGAAGATTATAAACTTTTAATTAAATTAATTGCGAAAATCTTAGCGGACAAGGTTGATATTTGTTGAAATATCCCTTTTTTAATGCTAAAATATTGGTAATTAACGAAGAAAAAATGGGTACTTGGGGAAATTTTAAAGAGAGTTTCTTATTTGGTGGAAGAGAAATAAAGGAAACCAAGGAGTATGAATTTGGGAGTTAAATCGTAAAATCGCGTTAGGATTTAAAGAGCATGAATAGTCATGAATTAAGGTGGTACCGCGGGGAAACTCGTCCTTAGTTGATGACTTTTTTCTTTGGGAGGCAGTATGATAAAAAAAATTATTTTTGATTTAGATGGAACACTTATTAATTGGAAACCTCAATATTTATTAGCTTTTAAAAAAGTAATTGATGAATATAATCTTGATTTAGATTATCATCGTCAAGTGGAGTTTGCTTCAACTTATGAAAAAATTTATTCTAATTTTAATTTAGATGATTTTAAAAAACATTTTTATAATGTTTATGGTATTGATGTTCCTTTAGATTTTTTTAAAAAATACTTGAATTATTTAGGAAATGCCAGTGAAAAAAATTCCCGATTAATAAAACTTTTAAAAGATTTATCCCAAGATTATGAGCTTGGAGTATTAACTAATTGGTTTTTATCTAGTCAATATGAACGATTAAAAAAGGCCCAAATTGATGAATATTTAAAGCCAAATCCTAATAGTTATTTATTAGCAATTGGTAAATATTATCCTCAAGAATGTGTTATGGTAGGAGATTCTTATAAAACGGATATTGAAGGAGCACTTAATATAGGAATGAATGGTATTTTAATTAGTAAGGATGATCGAATGTACGATGTTACAACTATTAAAAATATTTATGAAATTAAAAAAGTTTTAAAGAAGGGTGAAATTTATGGAAAATAAAAAATATTATATTAGTACGGCAATAGCGTATACATCAGGTAAGCCTCATATTGGTAATACATATGAAATTGTTTTAGCGGATGCTATAGCTCGTTTTAAAAGATTACAAGGTTATGATGTTTATTTGCAAACTGGGACTGATGAACATGGAGAAAAAATAGAGCTTAAGGCTAAAGAAGCCGGAATTACGCCTCAAGAATTTGTAGATAATGTTGCTGAAGAAATAAAAAATATTTGGGATATTATGAATACTAGTTATGATAAATTTGTAAGAACTACCGATGAACATCATGAAAAAGTAGTTCAAAATATTTTTAAATATATGTATGATAAAGGAGATATATATAAGGGTGAATATAAAGGTTTATATTGTACACCTTGTGAATCTTTTTGGACTGAATCGCAATTAGTGGATGGTAAATGTCCTGACTGTGGAAGAGAAGTTCAAGAAAAAGAAGAAGAAGCTTATTTTTTTAAATTATCAAAATATCAAAAACCATTAGAAGATTATATTGAATCACATCCTGATTTTATTCAACCGGTGGCTCGAAAGAATGAAATGATAAATAATTTTATTAAACCGGGATTACAAGATTTATGTGTATCACGGACTTCTTTTTCCTGGGGAATACCTGTTCTTTTTGATCCTAAACATGTTGTTTATGTTTGGCTTGATGCTTTAACAAATTATATTACCAATATTGGTTATGACATTAATAATGCTACGGAAGAATTTAATTATAAATGGCCCGCGGATCTTCATTTAATTGGAAAGGATATTATTCGTTTTCATACTATTTATTGGCCATGCTTTTTAATGAGTTTGAATTTACCATTACCGCATAAAGTATTTGGGCATCCATGGTTAATTATGGCCGATGGTAAGATGAGTAAGTCAAAGGGTAACATAGTTTATGCTGATGATTTAGTAAAAGAGTTTGGTGTAGATGCCGTAAGATATTATTTTTTACACGAAATTCCTTTTGCTGCTGATGGTTTCTTTTCTCGAGAATTATTAATTGAAAAAATTAATAGTGATTTAGTTAATATATTAGGTAATTTAGTTAATCGGACAATAAGTATGAACTATAAATATTTTGATGGTATTATTCAAGAACTAACACCGTATGAAGAAGTAGATAACAATTTAATAGAAAATGTTAAAAATTTATTTACGGTTGTACCTGAAAAAATGGACGAATTACGCGTTGGTGAAACTATTGAAGAAATATTTAATGTATTACGGAAATGTAATAAATATATTGATGATACCGCTCCTTGGATTTTAGCAAAAGATGAAACTAAAAAGGCTCGCTTAGGCTCAGTTTTACATATATTACTTGAAAGTATTCGAATTTGTGCGGTATATTTACAAGCTTTTTTACCAGAAACTGCGGAAAAAATATTAAAACAATTAAATACGGAAACTAAGACAATGGAATCTACTTTATCCTTTGGTGAAGTTTTAAAACCAGGTGATAAATTAGGAGAACCAATTCATTTATTCGAAAGAATTGAAAATAAATAATATTTCCAGGGAAATAATAGGTGATTTTATGTTTACAGATAGTCATGCCCATATTTATTCTGAATATTATGATGATATTTCTAAAGTATTATCTCGGGCTAAGGAAAAGAATATTGGAAGAATTATTAATAATGGTGTTGATAATAAAACTAATAAAGAAGTATTATCAACAATTGAAGAATTTCCGGAAATATATGGGGCAATTGGAATCCATCCCGAGCATGTTCATGAATATAGCATAGATGATATAAATTTTATAATAGATAATCTTAATAATCCTAAAATAGTAGCCATAGGTGAAATAGGTTTAGATTATCATTACGAAAAAGAATCTAAAGAAGCACAAATAAAATTATTTGAACGTCAACTAGCTATAGCCGAACAATATAATATGCCAGTTGTTATTCATAGTCGTGAAGCTACGCAAGATACAATTGATACATTGAAAAAATATCATGTAAAAGGAGTTATTCATTCCTTTTCCGGTAGTAAAGAAGTAGCAAATATTTATATAAAAATGGGTTTTTTATTAGGTATTAATGGCGTAATTACTTTTAAAAATTCTAATATTAAAGATGTTTATAAAGATATACCTTTAGAAAATATTATTCTAGAAACGGATTCGCCATATCTTACACCACATCCTTATCGAGGTGAAAAAAATGAGCCTAGTTATATTTATGATATTGCAAACTTTGTTGCTGATTTAAAGCAAGTACCTATTGATAAGCTAGCCGAACAAACTAATAAAAATATTAAAAAAATGTTTAGTAAAATTATAAATTAAAAATAATAAAAAAATTGGACAATTAATAAATATTTGTCTAATTTTTTTCATATAATAAAGAAATACCAATATTATCCAAAAAGGTTGGAAATTTTGACATTATTACTCATAAATGGTATAATGATATTGTTTCCATTAAGGAGGAAAGGTTGAAAAAATAATGACAAAATAAGCATGAAAAAAAGATTTTGAGAAAAAAATCGCAAAATTTCAAGTTTATAATAACAAAAATAAAATATTGTTGTAGGCATTGACTGAAAATTCTCAAACTAGAAAACAAGAAATGATTTTCACATAGATAAGGTTCCGTGCTCAATAAAGGCAACACTCATTTGTACACCGAGAATAATCGACACATATAAAAATACGGGTTTAAGATAAGATTCTTAACACCACTCACCTCGCCGTGCTCTGTAGTGTACCTGCAACAAGTAGTTATTATAAACAAAAAAGTTTAAAAGTCAATTTTTCAAATCAATTTGTGCCTTTCAGAGGACTGAAAGGACGATAGAAAGGAATGTTAGTTAAATATGAAAAAATTAATCAATTATACAATTCGTTTAATATTGATTATTTTAATTGTTTTGGTAGCTAATACTTCAGTTAATATATATGAAAATAAAATTGAAAATACAAATGTAAATAATACAGTTAATTTATCTACAATGGCTTTAAAAGTTGTAGAAATTAATTTGGCAGATAAATTTACCGCGAAAGATACTTTTACTGGTGATTTAACGGGATATGCTTATAATTGTCCATTATGTGGTGGTACTTTAGGTTGTTTACCAAGTTATTATATAAAAGACGGAACTGTAACTTATCCTGATAATGATTACGGAGTTGTTCGAATTGTAGCATCAAGTAAAAATTTACCATGTGGTTCAATTGTTAGATTTAATAGTGATAAAATATCTAATGAAGAAACTTATGCAATAGTTTTGGATAGAGGGGTAAGAGGAAATGCCTTAGACTTACTTGTTCCTAGTGAAGAATATGCTTCAACTTATATTGGTCGTAGTTCTATAACATATGATGTTTTAAGAAATGGTTGGTCTAATGGAAGCTAAAAAAAGTTTAGGTCAAAACTTTTTAATAGATAATAATATAATTAATTTAATAGCCGATTCTATCTCGGCTTCTTCTTTAGATTTAATAATTGAAATAGGTCCCGGGCAAGGGGCTTTAACTAAGGAATTGGTTAAAAAAAATTCTTTATATAGAGCTTATGAAATAGATAAGGATATGCAAGATTATTTAAAAGTTTACGAAAATGAAAGACAAAAAATTATTTATGAAGATTTTTTAAAAGCTAATCTTAGAGATGATCTTAAAAATCTTAATTATAATAATTTATTTATTGTGGGTAATTTACCTTATTATATAACTAGTCCTATTATTGAAAAAATAATAGATGAAGATTTATCTTTTGAAAAATTAGTAATAATGGTTCAAAAAGAAGTTGCTAATCGCTTTATGGCAAATCCTGGAACTAAAGAATATGGTTATTTTACTTTATTTTTAAAATATTATTTTGATATAAATAGAATATGTGAAGTTAGTAAAGATAAATTTAGACCTATTCCTAAGGTAGATAGTACGGTTTTAGAGTTAACGATAAGAAAGAAAAATTTAGATATAGATATTAAAATATATCAAGAATTTTTAAAGAAATGTTTTAGTCAAAAGCGAAAAACTTTAAAAAATAATTTAAAAGAATATGACTGGTATAAAATAAAAAATATTTTGGATAAACATAATTTATCAGAATCAATAAGAGCTGAAGAACTAAGTGAAGATATTTTAAGTGAAATATTAAAAGCTTTATATAACTAAAGAGAAATATTAGAGAAATATTTTTCTTTTTTTATTCATATATTTTACTGGTGAATTGTAACATGGAAATTAAAAAAGGCGATTTAGTTACGCGAAGTAGCTATCATAATGATATGGTTTTTAAAGTAGTAAATATAAAAAATGGCATATATTATCTAAAGGGAATTGAAGAAAGATTATATGCTGATAGTCCTATGGAAGATTTAAACATTTATGTGGAAGAAAATAAAGAAGAAGAGTTTGAAGTTGATCTAGAAACAAATACACTAGACCGAAGTGACTACTTTTATTTACCAGCTAAAATATTACATATAGATGGTGATGAAGAATATTTAAACAGATGTTTAAAGTTTTATAAAAAAAATAATATTATGGCTATTGGAAAAAAAATAAGTGAAAAAAATATGTATGAACAATTAAATCAACTATTAATTGAATATAAACCTGATATATTAATTGTAACCGGGCATGATGCCTTTTATAAAAAAAAGGGCGACAAAAATGATATAAATAATTATAAAAATTCTTTATATTTTGTTAAAGCTGTTAAAGTCGCTAGAAGTTATGAAAAAAGTCATGAAAAATTAGTTATTATTGCTGGTGCTTGTCAAAGCGATTATGAAGAGTTAATTAAAGCAGGGGCTAATTTTGCCTCTAGTCCCAAAAGAGTAAATATTCATACTTTAGATCCCGCTATAATTGCATCTACCATCGCTTTAACCGAAAGAAATAAAGAAATTGATTTAATAGAACTTTTAGAAAAAACAAAATATGGTAAAGATGGTATGGGCGGAATTATTTCTAATGGTTTAATGTATGTTGGTTATCCAAGATAAAGGGAGGAAAAATGAATCTTAATATTGTTAAGGAAGAATTAAAGAAAAATTTAAATAAAAAAGTAAGAGTAAGTGTATTTGGTTTAAGAAATAGAGTAGACCACTACGAAGGAGTATTATATAAAATTTATCCTAATATTTTTACAGTATTAATACGAGGAGAAGAAAAAAGTTTTACATATCGGGATGTAATAACTGGTGAAGTCAAATTAAAATATTTGTAAAAAATATGTAACTATTCAGACTAAGTCATGTTAAAACGAGAGCTTATAAAGAATGCTCTCTTTTTAATTAAATAAAGTTTTAT
>CANRAL010000010.1 GCA_947628585.1 uncultured Bacilli bacterium
TTTTTAAAATACTTAGATAAATTAGTATTTAAAGATAATTTAATAGACGAAAACAACATAAGTGATTTAAACAACAGTCTAGAATCTATACTTTATAATAACAAATTCAAATCTATGATCAGTATGGCAAGAAATAATTGGCTTGAAATACCTATTGAAGAAGCAATCTCATCAATTTTAAAATTTATTTCATCATTAGAATTAGTTGAGGTATAACTTATGAACAATAATGAAATTGTAAATTTAATATATGAGAAAGAATTAGAAATAAAAAAATTGAAAATTGAAATTGAAGAATTAAAAGATAAGTTGAATAAACCAATTATTAATGATACTGAATTATCTTTAACTAGAGAAGAAAAAGTCAAAGTATTTATGAATTACTTTAGAGGTAGAGATGATGTTTATCCATATTTATCAATAGATAAAAATAATCCTAAAATTAAATATTATATCCCAGCATGTGTAAATGACTATGGATATGCAGCAAGTCCAAGTAGTACAAGTAACTGGACTACAACTTTATATAAATATAATTCAATAACAAATAATAACTGGATGTACAGGGGCTTATGGGAATGGACTATTTCCCGTAATTCGGGGACTAGTAGCAGTGTGTTCGCTGTGGACAGCAATGGCTATGTCTACTACAGCTACAACGTTAATGACGCCGCGTTTGGCGTGCGTCCTTCCTTCTATCTTTCATCAGATGTTCAAATTAAAAGTGGTGATGGCAGTTATGATAATCCATATCGTTTATCTATCTAATTTGAAAATATAGTAATTGTAAAATTATTATATTTTTTTTATTTTCATATTGCATTAAAAATAAACATATGATATATTGTAATTGTACTAGTACAAATAGTACAAGGAGGAAATATGATAGAACTTAAACATTTAAGTAAAAGTTTTGGAACATCGAAAGATGTTTTAGAAAATTTAAGTTGTAAAATTCCTGACAATGCTATCTATGGTTTAGTAGGTGCTAATGGGGCAGGTAAATCAACTTTACTTCGCATTATTAATAGTATTTATAAAGCTGATAAAGGAAAAGTTATAATTGATAAAAAAGATGCTATTGATAATGAAACTTTAAAAAAAGAAATGGTTTTTATTCCCGATGATTTATTTTTCTTTAATGGGTATTCTTTATACAATATGGCTAAATTTTATCAAGCAATGTATCCTAAATTTGAAATTAGTTTTGTTATTAAAGAAGCTCACAAATTAAAATTAGATTTAGATACTAATATTCAAACTTTTTCTAAAGGGATGAAAAGGCAATGTGCTTTACTTTGTGCTATTGCTACTAATGCTCATTATATGTTCTTTGATGAAACATTTGATGGCTTAGATCCTATTGTTCGTAAACATTTTAAACAATTACTAGCTAATCAAATGTTAAAACAAGATACGACGATTATTATGACAAGTCATAATTTAAGAGAATTAGAAGATATATGTGATAATTTAGGATTATTATATAAAGGTAATATTTTATTTGAAGGAGATATAGCTACTTTAAAAACTAATATGATTAAAGTTCAAATATCTTTAAAAGAAGAATTTGATGAAAATAACTTTAAAGATTTTAAAGTATTATCTTATAAAAAAGTAGGAAAAGTAGCGACAATAATTTTAGAAGATGCTCTTGATAGTAAAGAAAAATTAAAAAAAATGAAACCGATAATATTAGACTATTTACCTCTTACTTTAGAGGAAATGTTTATTTATCAATTGGAGGCTAAAGGATATGAATTTGATGAAGTACTTTAATTATAAATTTTTAAAAGAAAATTTAAAACAAGGAAAAGGTATAATATTATTTTTCTTAATGATATTACCATTTGCTAATATTGTTTCTTTATTTATTCATAATTTAAATCATAAATATATTATATCTTTTGCTAATTTATCATTATTAACTTATATAGGAATGTTTATTATTCCTTTAGTTATAGCTTATGTTTTATTTGGGTTTATCTTTAAGAAAAAAAGTGTTGATTTTTATTTAAGTCAACCTATAAATCGTAAAAGTATATATATTACTAATTTAATAGGGGGTATATGTTTAATTACTTTTACTTTAATAATTAATGTTTTAATTTTTAAAATTTTTGGAGTTTTTACTAATATTAGTATGCCAATGAGTTTAATAACGGATTATTTTATTTATTTTCTAGTTAGTTATATATTCTTCTATTTACTATATATTTTAGGTTTTTCTTTGTCGGGAAATCTATGGACTAGTTTAGTTGTTTCCTTATTACTATTATGTTTTGTTCCTTTCTTAAGAGTTGTTAATAATTATTTTATTAATTTAAATAATGTTTATCTAGTTTGTCCTAATGGTTCCCTAAATTGTGATAATAATATTATATCTGCAGATAGAGCCATAAATGAACATAGTTTTGTTACTCCTATAAGTTTTCTTTTTAACTCCATATACCGAAATATAGATGTTATTCATACTGCTATTTTTGCTCTTATCTATTTATTCCTTAGTTATTATATCTTTAATAAAAGAAAAATGGAAAATAATGAATCTAGTTTTAAAAATCCCCGTATTCATTTTTTAGTTAAAACCTTAACGGTAATTCCTTTATGTTTTATAGTTTATCTATGTTTAACAGAAAGTACTTTTGATGAAACATTAATATTAATAGTTTTAAGTTTTGTTTATTATATAATTTATGATTTAATTACTCGGCGTTCTATATATAAATTTCCTTTAACATTATTTGTTTTCATTGTAACTTTAGGAATCTCTTTAGGAATATTTACTGGTTATAAGAAATTTTCTAATAAAGATATTATTTTAAATAATGTAACGGAAATTAAAACTGAACGTTATGATATTAAAAATAAAGATGTAATTAATAAAATATTACAAGATGAAATTGATTATAAATATTATGATTATACTAATTATACGCATATGTATGCTACTATAACAAATGATAATATCAAATATACAGCTATATTACCTATAAAAGAAACATTATTAGCTAGTTTAGATGAATATCTTTTACCTGAAGCTTTTGATATAGCGGAAAGTGATTATGCTAGTTTATATTATAATGAAAGTTTTCCAATAACAGATAATTTTCGCAATATGTTAAAAGATTATCAACCGGGTAATAATGTTTATGATATAAGTTACGATTTATATAAATATGTTAATCATGATTATCAAAAAATTAGTATAATTGTAAATGAAGAAAGTTCGTTAACAGATTATACTATGAAAATATTAAATAGTGATTTTATTAAAGAATATAAAAATGATAATAATGTTTATAATTATATAGATATTTTAGGCTTTAATGATGAAGATTTAGCTAACAGTTATGGATTATTAAGATACATTTTAAATGCTAATAAACAAGAATTTATAAAATATTTGGAAGAACATCAAAATGATAAAATAACGAAAGATTATATTAAAATTATGAGTAATAATCGTTGTTATTTTATAAGTGATATTGTTAGTTTTAAAGAATTATTTAATAAATTTAAAGAAAATGTTCAAAATGATACCGAATACCAACGCTTATTAAAGGAAAATAATGAGTATTATAAATGAAAAAATATAAAGGTGAATAATGAATATTATAATTGATTATACGTCACGAGTACCCATTTATGAACAAATTGTTTTAGCTATTGAAAGACAAGTTGCTTTAGGTATTTTAAAACCTAAAGAAGGAATTTTATCTATTCGAGAATTAGCTTTAAATTTAAGTATAAATCCTAATACTGTTAAAAAAGCTTATGATATTTTAGAAAATAAAAAAATTATTGTTTCACGGTCGACTAAAGGTACTTATATTGCTGATGATATTTCTTTAGCTAAAAAAGAAAAAATAAATAGTTTATTAGAAGAAATGCATCAAAAAATGACGGAGTTAGAAAATTTAGGTTTAACTAAAGATGAAATTTTAAAAAAGTTATAAAAGTGTTCCTTAGGGAGCATTTTTAATTATTCTCTTGTTTTAAAAATTTAGGATTTATTGTATAATTATTAATAGGTGATTATTTTGAAGATTATTGTTTCGGCCGGGGGAACGGGAGGACATATTTATCCTGCTTTAGCCCTTTTAAAAAAGTTTCAAGAAAAAGAAAAAAATTTAGAAATTTTATATATTGGAACTCATAATCGAATGGAAAAAGATCTTATTCCTAAAATGGGATATAAATATGAAGCTTTAGAAATATATGGTTTTAGTAAAACGAAAATGATTCAAAATATGAAAAATATTTCTTATTTAGTAAAAGCTTATAAAAAATGTTTAAAAATAATGGAAAAATTTCAACCAGATGCTGTTATTGGCTTTGGAGGTTATGTTACATTTCCTGTTATAAAAGCAGCGAAGAAATTAGGTTTTAAAACTTATTTACATGAACAAAATAGTATCCCAGGAAAATCAAATATTTGGTTAAGTAAAATGGTTGATACAGTTTTTGTATCTATTAAAAGTAGTGAAAAATATTTTCCTAAAGCTAAAAAAATTATTTATTCAGGTAATCCTTGTGGTGATGGTGCCTTAACAACTAAAAAAATTAATAAAGAAACTTTAGGATTTGCTAAAAATAAAAAATTAATTGTTATTGTCGCGGGTTCTCTTGGTAGTAGAACGATAAATGAAAAGTGTAAACCCTTTTTATTAATGGCAAGTGATAAACCTTATGAAATACTTTATATCACGGGTAAAAATTATTATGAAGATTTTATTAAAGATACGGTATTTCCGCATAATGTTAAAGTAGTACCTTTTATTGATAATTTAAATAGTTATCTATTAGATGCTTATTTAATAATTACCCGTTCTGGGGCCTCTACTATTAGTGAAATTTTAGCTTTAAATATCCCTAGTATTTTAATCCCTAGTCCGTATGTTGCTAATAATCATCAATATTATAATGCTTTAGATTTAGTTAATTTAAAAGTTGCCGAAATGATCGAAGAAAAAAATTTAAAAACCGATATTTTAGAAATAACAATTAATGAATTAATAAATAATAAAACTAAATATCAAGAAATGGTTAATAATTTAAAAAAAATTGCTACTAAAGAAGCTAGTCTTATTATTTATGAAGAAGTAAGAAAGAATATAAAATGAAAAAGATATTAGAAAAATATGGCGAAGTAAAAGAAAATATCGATTTAAAGAAATATAATACATATGGAATTGGGGGTAAAGCTAGATTTTTAGTTAAACCCTTAGATATTTCTAATTTAGTTTCTTTAATAAAATATTTAAAACAAGAAAATATGGCTTATTTTCTTTTAGGAAGTGGCTCTAATGTTATTTTGCCAGATGAAGATTTTTTGGGCGTTATTATTCGTTTAGATAATTTAAATAAAATAGTTATTCAAGATGATTTAGCGTTTATTGAAGGGGGAGTTCCATTAACTTTCTTTAGTAATTATTGTCTATCACTAGGTTACACTAATTTAGTTTTTTGTAATGGGGTTCCTGGGACTGTTGCTTCAGCTTTAGTTGGTAATGTGGGTTGTTTTAAACATGAAATATATGAATATTTAGTCGATGTAACTATTTTAAATGAAAAAGGAAATATTGAAAAAATTGCTAAAGAAAATATTCAATATAGCTATCGTTATACGGAATTTAAAAAGCGAAATATCGTTATTTTAAAAGCAACATTTAAATTAGAAAAAGGGAGTGTTTCTATAGCCGAAGAGAAAATTAAGGAACAAATTTTATTTCGACAAAAAAATCAACCTTTAGGTACTAAAAATGCCGGTTCTGTATTTGGAAATCCTTTAAATAATAGTGCAGGAAAACTTATTGAAGAAGCTGGCTTAAAAAATAGAAGAGTTGGGGGAGCTGTCGTCAGTACGAAACACGCTAATTTTATAATTAATGATAATAATGCTAAAAGTAGTGATATAATATCTTTAATTGAAATAATAAAAAAAGAAGTAAAAGAAAAGTATAATATTGATTTAAAGTTAGAACAACAAATAGTTAAATGGTGAAGATTATGGAAAAAAAGAAAAAGAAGAAGTTATCAATTAAAGGATTAATAGTTATTATACTTATGTTATATTTAACGATAATGGCTGTTTATTTTTTATCTAAAATGCCTCCGAATGAAATAATTATTTCTGGTAATAATTTAACAACTGATTCGGAAATAATTAATATAACTAAGTTAAATAATAATACTCCTTTTTGGCGTTTTAATACTTATGGTTTTAAGAAAAAAATTAAGTCTTTACCTTTAATTAGTAATGTAAAAATAAAAAATTATATTTTTAAAGTTAAAATAGAAGTAGAAGAAGAAAAAGTAATGTGTTATTATGAAAGGGAAAATAAATATATTTTAAGTAATAATGAAATGGTTACATTAGATAATATTAAAGGAGTACCAACTTTAATAAATTTTGTACCTAGTGATATTTTAACTAAATTTATTACCAAATTAGATAAAATAGATTCTTCTATAATTAATTTAATTAGTGAAATAAAATATGATGTTGCAGTTTTAGGGGACGTAACTATAGATGATGAAAGATTTTTACTTAAAATGAATGATGGTAATAGTGTTTATGTTAACATTGTTAATTTAGAAAAATTAGATAAATATAAAAAAGTAATAGCAACTTTAGATAATGATGGTAAAGGAATATTATCCTTAGATAGTAATTTAAATACTACAAGTTTTATTACTTATGAAAAATATGCCGAAGAGAAGAAGAAAGAAGTGGAAGAAAATGAATTACCAGAAGATGTTGGAGGAACTAGTAACTAAGTTAGATTATCGACCTAAATTATTACTTCATAGTTGCTGTGGTCCTTGTTCGACTACTTGTATAAGTTATTTAATAAATTATTTTGATATTACCGTATTTTATTATAATCCTAATATTGAACCAAAAGAAGAATATGAAAAACGGAAAAAAGAACAATTAAAATTTTTAAAAAATTTTTCTAGTCCTGAAAAAATAAATTTTTTAGACTGTGATTATGAAAATGAAGAATTTAAAAAAGTTGTTGTAGGACTAGAAAAGGAAAAAGAAGGAGGAAGACGTTGTAGTAAATGTTTTACATTAAGGCTTAGAAAAAGTGCCATGGTAGCCAAACAAAATAATTATGATTATTTTGGAACTACGTTAACCGTTAGTCCTCATAAAAATAGTTTAGTAATTAATAAAATAGGAGAAGAAGTAAGTAAAGAATATAATATACCTTTTCTTTATAGTGATTTTAAAAAACATGATGGGTATAAAAAATCAATTGAATTAAGTAAAAAGTACGATTTATATCGGCAAAATTATTGTGGGTGTAGTTATGGAAATAATAATCAAAAGTATAATTAGATGGATAGGATTTATTCTTTGGTTTATTTATTTAGGTATTGAGTTATTTAAAGAAATAAATCAAAAAAATATGCAAAAAAATTATCCTAAATATATAAAAAAGAATATTTTAAATGTTTTAAGACTTGATAAATTAATATTAATTATTGTCTTTATTATTTATACAACTTTTCATAATAAAACAGTAAATATTTATTTATTTGCAATAATTATGTTATATTTATTAGTAAATTTATTATATGAAAAAAATAAAATTAAAATTAATTTAAAAAAAGAATGGAAATATTACTTAAGTTTTATTTTAATTAGTATAATACCTATAATATTTTATTTAGTAACCAAAAAGATAACAATTACGCATTTTATTATGTTGGGAATATTATATTTATTTCAAATTATATTTATGTTTTTAACTATGATATTTGAAAAAAACTAGTAAATTAAAAAATAATGTAATATAATTTAATTAAGAAAGAGGTTAGTCTGAAAAATAATCTTTTCAAGACTATGTGTGCCTTGAACGAAGTGAAAGGAATGTGTGGTTTTTATGAATTGGGTATTTTGGTTAAGTATTATTGTTCTTTTAACTTTTATTGAAATTAGTACTACTAATTTAGTTTCTATTTGGTTTATTGCTAGTGGAATAGTAAGTTTAATATTTTCTTTAGTTTATGATAATTTATATTGGGAAATTGCTTTATTTGTTATTCTAGGAGTTATTTTATTAATATTGACCCGGCCTTTAATTAACAAATATTTTAAAAAAGAAAGTGTTAAAACTAATTTAGATAGAGTTGTGGGAATGACGGGAATATGTACTGAAGAAATAAAGAAAAATACTATAGGTGAAGTTAAAGTTGATGGTAAAAAATGGAGTGCTTATAGTAATGAGTTAATTAAAGTTGATGATGAAGTCTACATTGAAAAAATAGATGGAGTTAAATTAAAAGTTAGAAAGGAGGGAAAATAATGGAAATATTTTTAATTATTTTAGTTATTGTTTTATTATTAATAATACCTAATATTAAAATTGTACCTCAAGCAAAAAGTTATGTTATTGAACGACTTGGTTCTTATTATACAACTTGGCAAAATGGGTTACATTTTAAACTTCCTTTTATAGATGCTATTTCTAATAAAGTTACCTTAAAGGAAGTTGTTAAAGATTTTGCTCCCCAACCAGTTATAACTAAGGATAATGTTACAATGCAAATTGATACGGTTGTTTATTATTCAATAACTGATCCTAAATTATATACATATGGTATTGAATTTCCAGTTAGTGCTATTGAAAATTTAACGGCTACAACTTTAAGAAATTTAATTGGGGATTTAGAATTAGATCAAACTTTAACTAGTCGGGATATAATTAATACTAAAATGCGAGCTATCTTAGATGAAGCAACGGACCCTTGGGGTATTAAAGTAAATCGGGTAGAAGTTAAAAATATTATTCCTCCTCGGGATATTCAAGAAGCTATGGAAAAACAAATGCGAGCTGAAAGAGAAAGAAGAGAAAAAATTCTTCAAGCCGAAGGGGAAAAGAAAAGTAGTATTTTAATAGCTGAAGGGGAAAAAGAAAGTGCTATTTTAAGAGCTGAAGCTGAAAAGGAAAGTAATATTCGCATTGCCGAAGGTCAAGCCGAAGCTTTATTAAAAATTAAACAAGCGGAAGCTGATGGTATAAAACTTCTTAAAGAAGCTAAAGCTGATGAATCAGTATTAAAACTTAAAAGTTATGAAACTTTAGCAAGTATTGCTGATGGTAAAGCAACTAAAATTATTGTTCCCGCGGATTTACAAAATATTGTTACGTTTGGAACAGTATTAAAAGAAACAATGCAAAATAAAGAAGAAAAATGACTTTACAAAAGTGTAAAGTCTTTTCTTTTGGAAGGGGATTCCTTGAAATAAATATTTATATATAGTAAAATGGGCTATAGAAGAGTATTTATGAGGATATAAATTTAAATAGAATAGATAGGATAAATTGTAAATAACAATAATAATGATGTATTCTAATAATGAATGCGCATAATAATAAAAATAGAGGTTTGTTATGGAGAATAAAAGAAGGTCGTTAATATTATTAATAATTGGAATAGCAACTATATTTATGGTAGTATTAGGGGCCGCTTTTGCTTTCCTTCAAACCGGGGGAAGTAATATTGGAATAGGCAATGTTGGTTCTACTACGGGAACCATTGATAGTTTAACTTTAGCAACTGAAGGAGAAATTGCTTTAAGTATTAATGAAGAAAATTTTGGCTTAAATATGGGGGATAAAGTAGCGACAACTACAGCGATGGCTTCATTAATAGCGAATAATACAACTAATCAAGCAGATGAAACTTATAATATTTATTTAGTTATAAATGAAAATACTTTTCTATATACCAATGGGGTAGAAAATCCCGAGATTATGCTATCAATAAAGAAAAATGGTAGTGAATATACAAATGTACAAGACTTAAATTTAATGACAGGTATAAATATAGAATATCCTACTGATGAAGAAGGAAGTTTAAAAAAAGAAACAATAAGTGGTTATGATATAACCACGAAATCTGGTTTAATAAAGATCGCTGAAGAAGAAAAAATTACTGCTAATGGCTTAGAAACAGTAGATAATTGGGAAATAAGAATTATATTTAGAAATTTAGATTTGGATCAAAGTTCAAACGGTGGTAAAAAACTTACGGCTAAATTAATAATTCAAAAAAATCCTCTTGCTACGAATATAATGGATGTATGTCAAAGTAATAGTAATTTGGCTGATTGTTTAGTTAAATTACATAATGAAAGTGAATATGTTATAACTAAGTTACTTTATCATGATCAAGCTGAAGATTATCCGGGCGAAATAAATTATGAATTAGAGGCTGGAGATTTATCATATCGCTATAGTGGTGCAAGTGCAGAAGTAAATAATTATGTGTGTTTTGGTACCGATACTTGTAGTGGAGAAGATGATAGTCATTTATATCGGATAATTGGAGCGTTTAAAAATAGTAATGATAAATATGAAGTTAAGTTAATAAAAGCAACCGAAGCTACAGCCACGGAACTGGGAAATCAAGGTGCTAATTACTCGAACAAATATTATAAATGGAATGGTTCTAGTAATTTAAACGTATGGAAAGATAGTAATTTAAATACTGTAAATTTAAATGATTATTATTTGAATACTTATTTAGATACCAAATGGGAAGAAATGATTGAATCTCATCTTTGGCAAGTCGCAGGTAATGATAAAGACTTTATAAGAGACGAAAGAAATGCCTTTGAAACTTATGATTATGAAGTAGGAAATAATAAAGTAACTTTAAGTAATTTAGGAAAGTGTGCGATCGATACATTAGGAACCACTTGTACTATTGATGAAATTGTTCATAATGCCAAAATCGGTTTAATGTATTTAAGTGATTATATGTACGCGGCTAAGTCTTTATATTGGTCATATAAAGGTTATATATCTGGTTCTGGTCATACTACCGATTATGGTGCCACTTTAAATAATGACTGGTTACATATAGGTGATCATGATGAACACACTCTAACTAGATTATATGATTCTGATCATATAACTCATATTATGAGTATTGCTAGTGATGGCCATGTAAGCCCTCAAAATACGGATGATGCAAATCGAGTAAGACCAACATTTTATCTAAAAACTAGTGTTAAAATAGTATCTGGTGATGGAACAATAAATAATCCATATATAATTTCTGAATAATTTGAGGAAAAGATTTTCTTTTCCTTAATTTTTTGGTAAAATAAAACAGAAAGGTTGTGTTAATATGTTAAAAGAATTTAAAAAGTTTATTGCCAGGGGAAATGTTTTAGATATGGCTGTCGGGGTAATCGTAGGAGGGGCTTTCTCAGCTATAATTACTAGTTTAGTAAATAATATTTTTACTCCTATTATTGGTCTTATTCTCGGAGGTGTTGATTTTTCAAATCTAGCTATTACTTTTAAAGATACCAAAATTATGTATGGAGCTTTTATTCAAAGTGTTATTGACTTTTTAATTGTCGCATTCTGCTTATTTATCGTAGTTAAAGTAGTTAATACTATAACTCATCGGAAAAAAGAAAAAGAAGAAGAAAAGAAACCAGAAAAAACTCCAGAATTAAAAACATTAGAAGAAATAAGAGATTTACTTAAAAAATGAAATATACCTTTAGTAATGGTGTTACTGTTGAATATGAAATAATTCGTAAAAATAATAAAAATATTTATTTTCGCTTTAAAGATGATTTAAAATTATATATTTCAGCTCCCATGTATATAAGTATTAAAGAAATAGAAAAATTAATTTTAAAAAATGAAGATTCTTTATTAAAAATGTATACTAAAATAGAAAATAAAATTTTAGAAGATGATATGATTTACTATTTAGGAAAAAAGTATTTGATGGTAATTGATGAAAATTGTTCTGAAGTAAAAATTTTAGATAATAAAATAATAGCTAAAAATAATGAAGAAATAACTAAATTTATAAATAGAGAAATGTTAAGAATTTATTCTGAAGAAATGGAAATAGCTAAAAAATGTTTTAATAATTTGCCAGAATTTACTTTTAAAACTCGAAAAATGAGTACTAGATGGGGTGTTAATAATATTCGTAAAAAAGTAATTACTTTAAATACTGAATTAATTAAAAAAGATATTGAAGCTATTGATTATGTAATTATTCATGAGTTATGTCATTTTTATGAACCAAATCATAGTAAAGAATTTTGGCATTTAGTTTCTTTAGCTTGTCCCAAATATAAAGAAATAAGAAAGAGTTTAAGATAATATGGAAATAAAAAGTTTACAAAATAGTAAAGTTAAATATTGGGTTTCTTTAAATAATAAAAAAAATCGCGATCGCGATCGCGTTTTTATAGTCGAAGGTGATCATTTATTAAAAGAAGCTAAAAATAAAAATTTACTTTTAGAAACTATTAGTACAATTGATCCTTTTAAAGATTATTTTGTAACTAAAGAAATAATGGCTAAAATAAGTAATCAAAAAAGTATTAGTCCCGAGATAGGTATTTGTAAATATCTTCCCGAACAAGATATAAAGGGAAACGTTTTAATTTTAGATCGACTTCAAGACCCTGGCAATTTAGGAACAATTATTCGTAGTGCCGTTGCTTTTAATTTCGAAACTATTATTTTAAGTGATGATTCAGTAGATTTATATAATGATAAAGTCATTAGAGCTAGTGAAGGAATGTTGTTTCATATTAATATAAAAAGAGCTAATATAGAAGCCATAATTCCTTTATTAAAAGAAAAGGGTTATAAAGTAATTGGTTCGGTTGTTAGTCAAAATAAAAATATTCTTCCTAAAGAAAACGTAGCTTTAGTAATTGGTAATGAAGGTAAGGGAATAAGTCCTAAAATAAAGGAATTTTGTGATTCCTTCGTTCATATTCCTATGGAGCCCAATTGCGAAAGCTTAAATGCCGGAGTTGCTGCCTCTATTTTAATGTATGAGGTATATAAATGAAAGATTTTATTTTAATAGGTAAAATAGTAGCTACTCATGGAATTGAAGGTAAAGTTAAAGTAATAAGTGATACTAATCATAAAGATAAAGTATTTCAAGTAAATAATAATATTTATATTGATAATTCTAAATATATTATTAATAGTTATCAAATAAGTGGAAAATACGTTATATTATCATTTAAAGATTATTTAAATATTAATTTAATTAATCCTTTCTTAAAAAAAGATATATATATTAAAAGAAAGGAAATTTCTTTAGAAAATAATGAATTTTTATATGCTGAATTAATAGGTATGGGAATAAGCGAAAATAATAAAAAAATAGGTATTGTTAAAGAAGTATTAGAAGGGAAAAAGTATCCCTATTTAAAAATAAAAAATAGTAAAGAATATTTAATTCCTTTAGTAGATTATTATATTAAAAAAATTGATCGAGAAAAAGAAATAATAGAAGTCGAAAATGTGACAAATTTAATGTCAATATAAAAGAATTTTTCATTTTTCCAAAATTATTATTTCTTTTTTTGCTATAATTTTTCTTGGGAGGCAGTAATGGTTGATTTAAAAATATTTTTAGAACAATTATCCAAAGAAGATTTATTAAAATTAAAAAATAATCCTTCCTTAATTGAAGAAATAATAAATGAAAAAAGTTATAAAACGGATTATGATGTTTTAGAAGTAGCTCGAAGTTATAAAATAAATAAATCTTTAGCAAGAATTATGATTCCGCCTTATAAAATAATTACTGATGCAATACTGGCGAAAGAATTATTAGCCCAAGATGGTTTATTATATTTTCAATTAAGTCCAGAGTTAAAAGAAAATAAAGAACTAATTACTATTGCCTTTTACCAAAATCCTTATATTTTATACACAATGGAAGAACGTTTATTAAAGTTAGTTACTTCGAAAAGTCCTAGCGAAATTAAAAAAATATTAGAAGAAACTATAGGAAAAGAAAATATGTTAAAAAGTATTTTAAATACTGTTACTGAAAAAGATGAAGTACCTAATGATTTAAAAGAATTAAAAAATGATGCTTTAGAGTTAGATAGAGAAAAAATAATAGCTAGGCAAAAGTTAATTTCTGAAGAAATCCAAAAAGGAAAAACCTTAGAAGAAATATATGACGAATTAATAAAAGGAAAAAAAGAAGGCCGATAATCAATATTTCGGTATTTTTTCTTTTAAATAATTAGTTTAGTGTAGTATAATAAGTTTATAAAAGGAGAAATTATGAAAATTGATGTATTAACTTTATTTCCTAATCTTTTTACCAATTTTTTAGAAGAATCAATTATTAAACGGGCTATAACTAAAAAATTAGTAGAAATCAACATTATTAATTTTCGCGATTATTCTCCTTTAAATAATCATCAAGTAGATGATACCCCTTATGGTGGTGGCGCGGGAATGGTTTTACGTTGTGAACCTATTTTTGAATGTCTCGATAAAATAAAAACCAAAGATTCTTTTGTTATAATGCTTACCCCTGGGGGCCTAACTTTTAACCAAAGTAAAGCCCAAGAATTTGTGAAACATAAGCATATAATATTAATATGTGGTCATTATGAAGGCTTTGATGAAAGAATTAAAACATTAGTTGATGTGGAACTTAGCATTGGTGATTTTGTTCTCACGGGAGGGGAAATTCCGGCCCTCGCAGTTATTGATACTATTACGAGATTAATCCCCGGAGTTATAAATAAAGAAAGTTTAGAAACCGAATCTTTTAATAATAATTTACTCGATTATCCTAATTATACTAAGCCTAGAGTTTATCGCAACTTAGAGGTTCCACCCGTTTTAGTAAATGGCGATCATGAAAAAATCAAAAATTATCGCTTACAAGAACAAATTAGAATAACAAAGGAAAAACGTCCGGATTTGATGGAGGATAAAAATGAGTAATTATATTATTAAAAAAGTTAGTATCAAAAAAGCCAAGGTTAATTATCCCAATAATGAAGGTTATATAATTCATCCTAAAAAATATGATAATATAACAAAGATAGCTATTTATGATGAAGATATAACTAACCAAATATTATTAAAAAAACTAAATAAAGATTATAAAAAAATTGTAACTTATATATATAACATTTTAAATGAAGATACTGGTGGTAATGCTTTACAAGCATATACTGAACTTGATCGGCTTAAACATATTTTATTATATAAGTATCAAGAAAAAATAGATCGAAAAATATTAGAAAATTATTTAAAAAAATTAAGCATTTTAGAAATGGAAATAAATAAATTAATGTTAAATATGATAAATAGAGAAGAAATAAAAAGAGGTAGTAGTCGATGAAAAAGAAATTAATTTTTTCCTTATTAGGAATAGTTTTAGTTATTGCTTTGGCAATTGTTTATTTTACAACTTTGAGAACATTTAGTGTTATATTTGATTCGCAAGGAGGAACTTGGTTTAAAACAGAAGAAGTAAGAATAAATAAAAAAGCCCAAGAACCAGGTGAACCTATTTTGGAGGGTTATACATTTTTAGGTTGGTATTTAGATAATGAATTATATGATTTTAATCGTCCTGTTACCAAAAACATTACTTTGGTGGCCAAATGGAAGGAGAATTAAAAATAAGTGGAAAGATATAAACAAGTAAGAATTGCCAGTATTCTCGGAATATTTGGTAATTTCTTTTTAGCTATAATAAAATTAATTGTTGGTTTTATTTCCCAAAGTCAAGCTATGTTAGGCGATGCTTTTAATAGTTTAAGTGATATTTTATCATCATTTATGACTTTTTTAGGTAATTATATTGCGAGTAAACCTAAAGATGATGATCATAACTTAGGACATGGAAAAGCCGAATATGTTTATTCTTTGTTCATTAGTTTTATGATGTTTATCTTAAGTTTGAAAGTAGCTAAGGATTCTATTATTTCTTTTTTTCATCCTAATTTGTACCATTATTCCATATTATTAATAATTGTATCTTTAATCACAATTATGGTTAAATTAGGTCTTTATTTTTATACTAAAAAATTAACTAAACAAAATAATAATTTGTTATTAAAAGCTAATTATAAAGATCATCGTAATGACTGTATTATTACAACCTTTACGCTTATATCAGCCTTTCTAGCTTCCCATAATATTATTATATTTGATAGTATAGTAGGTTTAGGTATAGCCATATTTATTTTTATTGAAGCCTTAAAAATATTTAAACAAAGTTATGATGTTTTAATGGATAAATCAATAAGTAATGAAGCGAAAAAGGAAGTTTTAAAAATTATTGAAAAATATCCCGAAATAAAAAAAATAAATCATTTTAATTCCACCCCGGTAGGATATAAATATTATTTATCTTTTACTATTTTTGTTAATGGTCATATGTCTACTTTTGATTCCCATGCTATAGCCAACAATTTAGAAAAAGAAATTATTCAAAAAATCCCTGAAATATATTTAGTTATCATTCATGTTAATCCTCTTTAATATAAAACATTTGTCATATTTTGTCGAAACCCTTGCTTTTTTCATTTAAATAGTTAAAATAGATACTTTGTTACTGGATAGTATCTATAGGGGATTTTGGAAAAATAAAAAACTTTCTATCCAGTAACAAATAATTATAATTTTTTAATCTCCTTGATAAAAGGAGATTTTTTAAAGAGTGGTGTAAATAAATATACTTCATTTCTTGTTCGCGTTAGAGCCACATAAAAAAGTCTTCTTTCTTCGGCATAAAGAAAATTATCCTCATCTTTTATTAATTCTTTAATTAATTTATTATTTTCTAATTTGTTAGGAAATCCATATAAAGAATCTTCCAAATTAATAATAATAACGACATCAGCTTCTAATCCTTTAGAAGAATGAACGGTTAAATATTTAATTACTTTATTTTTATAACTAAATTTATCATTTTCTAAATTAACTTTTATAAATTTATTTAAATCAAAATTATTCCTACCTAATATTAAAATATCATCATATTTTTTAATTACCTTATTAAGTAATTTATAAAAACTTTTTTTCTTAAAATAATACTTTATAATAATTGGTTTTTTTAAATGTTTATTACTTAATAATTCTTTTTTAATTTGTTTTTTATTTTTCATAATAAACTTAGAAGAAATATCTATTAATTCTTGACTATTACGATAAGTATATTTTAGTTTATGAATAACTGCATCTTCGACAATATTAGGAAAATTTAAAAAAATATTAACATCACATCCCGAAAATTTAAATATAGATTGATAATCATCACCAACTACAAATATTTTAGCTTGGGTATTTTTTCTTAAAGAATTTATTAAATTCCATCTGATTAAAGAAGTATCTTGAAATTCATCAATAATGATATATTTATAGTTTTTGTAATTATTAGTATATTTGGTGGCTTCTATAATTAAATCATCAAAATCATAAGAATTAGTACTTTTTAATTCTTTATTATAACTTGCTAATATTTTAAGAATCAAAGTCATTAAAATATTATCGTATTTAAATATTTTCTTTAAATCATTTATATCTTTATTATTAGTTTTATATAAGCCAATAAAAGATATTATTATTTTTTTAATTTCTTTAAAAGTATTACTATTTAAAAAATTATCATAATCATAATAATTAACATATTTTAATAATTTTGTTTTTTCTTCTTTAGTTAAACAATAAAAATATTCATTAGTTAAATACTCTAGTGTATCATCTGGAGCTATCTTAAAATCAATATTATTATATTTTAAAATATCAATAGCTAATTTATGAAAAGTAAAAATATCATTTATCGCAATTTTTTCTTTTAAATCATTAACACTTTTATTAGTAAAAGATATAATTAAAATTTCTTCTTTTTTAATTCCTTTAGCTAATAAATAATTAATTTTTCCCCGGATTGTAAAAGTTTTCCCAGATCCCGCGGCTGCGATTAAGAGCGTGTTTTTTTCTTCTTTTATGGCTTCCATTTGATATTCATCAACTTTTTTACCATCAATTAACATAAAAATCCTTTCTTTTTATGTTTTATCCCTAAATAAATTTATCATATTTAAAATTACATAGCAATTGTTTTTTTATTAAACATATGTTAGAATAGGTATTTGTTTGAGGTGAATTATGAACGAATTACAAGTAAAAGAAGTCGAAATATTTAGCAAAGTGTGTGATAATGAAAAAGATTTAAATCTTTTAAAAGACGATTTAGAAGTTTTAAAAAAAGAAAATAAAGAAGAGTATTCTAAAGTTAAAGAAAATTTATTACAAAAAGAAATTTTAATTTCTCTTATAGGAGGATTATTTGTAGGTACTATTTTCGTAGGTATTCATGGCTTTAGTACTCTTAATAATATTATCAATGCTTTATTTTCTTTTATTGCTGGAGCTGCCTTTGGTTCATGTGTAACATATTTAGCTATTGATAAAAGATATAGTAAGAAATTAGATGAAATAAAAAAATATTATGATGATAAAGATAAAACTTTAGATGATTTAATCGAAAAGCAAAAAAATATGCATCATACTAATCAAGATATTATTAGTGAAGTAAGAACTATAACTAGTCCTATAAGGGAAGAAGAAAATTTATTAACAAATGGTTCGATAGATGAATTAGTGGCTTATTATAATATAGATAAAGATAATAAATTAATAATTGAATATTTATTATTAACAATTAAATGTTATAATAAAGCCGACAATATAGAATCTAAAACCTTTTATGGCAATTGCTTACAAAAACTATATGATGATAATCATAGTAGAAAAAGAACTTTACAGAAAATGTAAAGTTTTATTTTTAGAAAAATCAAACTATTGATATATATATATATATATAGTAAAATAGACTTTAGAATAGAGTAATAAATAATAAAATGTGTCAACTTAGAAAGTATTAATTGTAAACTACATCTATATAGATGTATACTAATATTAAGAATAATGAACATAATAGTAAAAGAGGAATTTTTATGAAGAATAGGAAAAATCTTATTTTATTAATAATCGGAATATTAGCAATATTAATAATAGTAGTTGGAGCAACTTATGCCTATTTAAATGGTATTTATGGTAATACCACAACAGGAAATATGAGTGCCACAACTGGTAGTGTCGATACCTTAACTTTTTATGCTGGAGAACCTCTTACAATTGAAGCAAGTGAAAAAAACTTTGGTAAGAATATGGGAAATATAAAGAAAGATACAAATATAAATGCTCATTTAATAGCTAATAATACCACTCATGAAGCTCATATGTCTTATAATATGTTTTTAGTAATAACTAAAAATGATTTTGTATATACAACAGATGATAAAAAACCAGAATTATTATTAAGAATATATGATGAAAAGGGAATAGAAGTAACAAAGATAGAAGGATTAGTATATCATGAAAAAGATGAAAAAAATCCAAATGATGTAAGTGGCTTTGATATAACAACCAGAAAAGATTCATTTTTAATAGAAAGTGATATAGCAATAGATACAGTAGATGGAGAGGAAATCCATAATTGGAAAATAGAAATAGAATTAGTAAATTTAGCAAGTGATCAAAATAAAAATACAAATAAAACATTTGAAGGTCAAATATGGATGACTAAAGAAAAAATACCAACATATAAAACAAGGGAAATAACAGAAGTAGTAGCAGAAAGTACCGGTTATGATAAAATAGAAGCCAGTGTAAATGTAACTGAAGGAACAAAAGAGATAAGTAAATATTATTTTGCTATAAAAAAAGAAGATGAAGAAAAGATAAGACTAAGTGACTTAGACTATCAAGAAACTGAAGACAATTATTATGAGTTTGATGGGTTAAGTGCAAATACCAAATATTTAGTATATGCATATGTAGAAGATGAAGAAGGAATAGAAAGTGTTGAAAAAACGAAAGAAGTAGTAACAGATGAATATAAAGAACCAATAATAACTAGTGTAACATATGAAGAAAGTTGTGATAAAGAAACTTTAAAATGTAAGATAACAGCAAATGTAATAGGAGAAGTAAGAGATGGAAAAACCTTAACCTATTATTATGGAATAAATATTCCAACAGAAGAACAAAATAATGAAGAAAGATATGTAATAGATGGAAGTAGTCATACATATGAAGGATTAGAATATACAAATGAATATGAAATAGAAATATATGTAAAAGATGATAATGAATATAAATCAAGTATTCATAGTGAGAAAAGGAAAACGGAAAACTATAAATTAGGGCAAATAAATAAAGTAAAAGAAAGTCATACCTGGGGAAGTATAAGTATTGAAATAGAAGAAGAACAAGATGGAACAAATCCTATAGCAAGTCATAAATATAAGTTAACTGATATAAATGGTACAACTATTGAAGACTGGGTAACAGGAGGAAAAAGTTATAGTAAAAATGGATTAAGTGAAAGTACCGAATATATAGTATATGTAAAAGCAGTAGATAGTAAAGGAAAAGAAGGAGAAGCCTATCCTGTGAATATAACAACTGATGCCTATCAAGTACCAGAGATAAGTGTAGTAACAAGTAAGAATGCTAGTACCATAAATATCGAAGTAACAGCAACACCCCATGATGGAAGTATAAAAGAATATTGGTATAGTATGGATAATGGAAGTAGTTGGGTAAAGAAAGCAGCGAGTACAGCAAATAGTAATAAACATAGTTTCACAGGATTAACAGAAGGAGCAAGTAAACCAATAAAAGTATTAGTAATAGATAGTAATAATAGAGAATCATTACCATATACAGCAACGATAGTATTAGATAGTTTACCAAAGGTAAGTAGAGTTACAGAAAGTCATACAGCAACAAGTATAAGTTTGACCCCAGAAATAACAATAGGAACCAATCCAATAGCAAGTTATAAATATAAAATAACATTAGAAAATGGAACAATAATTCAAGATTGGATAGAAGGAGGAACAACATATAGTAAAAATGGTTTAACAGCAGGAACAGTATATAAAATATATGTAAAATTAGTAGATAATCAAAATCAAGAATCAGTAGAATATCCATTAACAATAACAACAGATAGATTACCAATAGTAAGTAGTGTAACAGTGTCAAATACTGGAGCTGACTTCTTAACGTTTAATATAACGGGAAGTAAAACAGATATCGATATAACGGGATATAGTTGTACGTTAAAACAAGGAGGGATAGTAGTACAAGGCCCAATAGCAGCATCCTTAATAAATAGTTTAAGTGCTACATGTACCTTTAATAGTTTGGCATCTGGAACAACATATACAGTAGATGTAATAGCAACAGACAGAAATGGTAATCATTCATCAGTAACAACGGGAAGTGGAACTACGGATAAGCCAATAGAGAATGATTTTTTAACAGATGCTAAAGAAGGAACATTTTTACATCATGATAGCTCTTTAACAGATGGAGCAAATGATGATTCATGGCGTTATAGTGGGATAGATGCTGATGTATATAATTATATCTGTTTTGGGGCAAGTTCCTGCGATATAAATTCAGATTATATGTACCGAATAATCGGATTGTTTAAAAATAAAGATGGCAAATATGAAATGAAATTAATTAAAGCTAAACCAGCAACAAGTGCTCAATTAGGAACAAATGGAGCATACTATGCTCAAGAAAATAATGAATATTATTGGAATAATAGTGCCCAAAAAAACAACAATAACAACTGGGCCGAAAGTAATTTAAATGTAGTAAATTTAAATACAAATTATATAAATAAAATTAAAGAGATAGATTCAGGTAAATGGTTTGATATGATAAGTGATCATGAATGGATAACCGCTGGAAATAATGGTAATATTACTAAGAGTGTAAAAAATGCTTATGAATATGAAATAAGATATCCTAATGTTGGAACAGCATATCCAAATGCCGCCCCAACCGTACCTGCGAAAGTGGGATTAATGTATGTTTCAGATTATGGATATGCTTCATCTAGAAATGCTTGGTCTGATGTTCTTGGTATGGGCACTCTTGTAAGCGAAATAAATTTATATAATTGGATGTATATTACTGGCCAATATGAATGGACAATTACTCGTGATAGTTCTAATACTGATTATGTATATTTTTCAGGTTCAACTATATCTTATGTTGGTATTAATGAAAAATCTGCTCATTATAAAGTTCGTCCTGTTATTTACTTAAAAAGTGATGTCGAAATTATTTTGGGTTCTGGTAAATCAACTGATCCTTATATTATTAAATTAGTGTAATAGTGAAAAGGATTAGTTGATGATCCATATCGTTTAGAATTATAAATTAAAAAACTTTACTTAATGTTTTGTAAAGTTTTTCTTTTGAATAAATTTACTTATTATAATATTCATGATAAAATATGATAGAAAATAATATATTTTATGAAAGGAAATATATAAAATGTTTTTTATTATATATTTATATAGGTGATAAAAAATGATTGAAATTAAAAATATTAGTAAAATATATAAGACAGAAGGGTATGTTCAAAAAGCTTTAGATGATGTAAGTGTTAATTTTCGTAAAAGTGAATTTGCTTCTATTTTGGGTCCTTCTGGTTCTGGTAAAACAACTTTTTTAAATATTATTGGTGGATTAGATGAATATACATCTGGAGATATTATCGTTAATGAAATAAGTACGAAAAAATTTAAAGACCGGGATTGGGATTCATATCGGAATCATCGGGTAGGTTTTATCTTTCAAAGTTATAATTTAATTAGTCACCAAACTGTTCTTAAAAATGTAGAATTAGCTTTAACTTTGTCGGGAATTAATAAAAGTGAAAGAAAGAAAAAAGCTATAAATGCTTTAAAAGAAGTAGGGTTAGAAAAACATATCTATAAAAAACCAAGTCAATTATCTGGTGGGCAAATGCAAAGAGTTGCTATTGCTCGAGCTTTAATTAATGATCCAGAAATAATTTTAGCGGATGAACCAACTGGGGCTCTTGATTCTGATACGTCAGTTCAAATAATGGATATACTAAAAAAAATATCTAACGATAAATTAGTAATTATGGTTACTCATAATCCTGAATTAGCCCAAAAATATTCTAGCCGAATAATAAATATAAGAGATGGTAAAATAATTTCAGATTCTAATCCTTATGATGGTAAAATAAATACTAAAGAAACTTTAATAGAAGCTCAAAAAAAATCTAAGAAAACAAAAATGTCTTTTATAACAGCCTTATCTTTATCTTTTAATAATTTAATGACTAAAAAGGCTCGAACTATTTTAGTTTCCGTTGCTGGTTCTATTGGTATAATAGGTATTGCTTTAATTTTAGCGGTTTCGACTGGATTTCAAAATTATGTTGATTCCATTCAAGAAGATACCTTAACGTCTTATCCATTAATAATTAGCCAAGAATCAGCCGATTTAACTAGTCTTTTACTTTCTATGCGTAGTGGTAATAATTCTTCTACTAATTCCAATGAAGTTAAAGAACAACAATATATAACTTCTATGCTTTCAAGTATTCGGGCTAATGATTTAAAAAGTTTTAAAAAATATCTTGAAAAAAATAATGATAAAATAAAAAATGATATTTCTAATATTCAATATTCATATAGTGTTGATCCTAACATTTATACTATTGATGCTACAAGTAAGCTTACTCAAATAAACCCTAGTGATGTATTTAGCTCTATGATGGGAGAAAATAATCTAATGAGTTCTTATTCATCTATGACTTCTATTTTTTCACAAATGGTAGATAATCGAGATGAGATTACAAAAGACTATAATTTACTCGCAGGTAAATGGCCTAGCGAATATGATGAAATGATTATAGTTTTATCTGAACCCAATACAATTTCGGATTTATTAGTTTATTCTTTAGGACTTAGAGATTCTTCTGAACTTACAAAAATGATTACTAGCATTATGAGTGGGGAAGGAATAGATATTAATAATGAACCTTTAACTTTAACTTATGATGATTTAATGAATGTTGACTTGCGCTTAATAAAACCCGCGGATACTTATCGCTATAATTCTAAATATAAAGTTTATGAAGATATGACAGAAGATGCTGATTATATGCAAAATTTATATGATAATGCTCTTAAATTAAAAATTGTCGGTATTGTTTCCCCAAAAGAAGGCGTTACTTCTATGGCTTTAAATCCTGGTGTAGCTTATAGCTCGCAGTTAGTAGATTATTTAATAGATTATGCTAAAGATACGGATATAGTTAAAAAACAATTAGAAAATGATACCATTGATATTTTCTCAGGTAAAGAATTTGATAGTAAAACTAATGATTTTGATTTTAAATTTGCCGATTTAGTTAAAATAGATAATAAAAAATTACAAAGTGCTTTTAATATTAATATTGATGAAAAAACATTAGAACAACAAACTCAAGGCTATATGACGGAAATAAGTGAAGCCATAACGACAGATATTACTCCAGCGAGGGATGTATTTAATAATAATTTAAAAGACTTTACTAAAGAAATTTTTACTACTATTGATGGTGAATTTTCTTTAAATGATATTGATAATATTGTAAATAATTATTTAGCTAATAAAGCAGATGTTTTAAAAGAAATGGAAAATAATTATGTTATTCCGGAAAGTGCTCTTAAAACAACTTATACTGGTTTATTAAAAGGTTTATTACAAACTTATATAACAGGCTATAATACTTATATGCATTCTTTAAATTCTGAGTTTGTCATAGATACGGAAAATCCAAAAGCTACAGTTATTGAAGAACTTGAAAATACCATTATTACATCTTATTTAGATAGTTCCACTATAACAGGGACTATAGATGTTATGGCTAAAAATATGACTGAGGCTTTAATGAAAAAAACAATTCTTTTGAAAATTGGCGAATTAACTTCCAATTTAACGAATAGTTTTGCTACTTCATTTAATGTTGATGAGAAAAAAATTGCTTCGGCTTTTTCATTAAACTTTACTACTGATGAATTAACAAGAATAGTTGAAGCAATGATGAATCAAACTAAAAAAACGCAAAAATCTAATTTAATTTTATTAGGATATCAAGATAAAGAAGAACCTACTTATATATCTTTTTACTTTAATAGTTTTGATGGAAAAGAACGTTTCCTATCATTTATAGATGAATATAATGATAATGCTACCGAAGAACAAGAAATAAAATATTCAGATACGACGGGTATTTTAATGTCTTCTGTTAAAACAATTGTTAATGCCGTTAGTTATGTTTTAATTGCTTTTGTTTCTATTTCTTTAGTTGTATCAAGTATCATGATTGGGGTAATCACTTATATTTCAGTTTATGAAAGAACAAAAGAAATTGGAATCCTTAGGGCAATAGGAGCTTCCAAAGGAAATATTTCCTCAATATTTAATGCGGAAACCTTTATTATTGGTTTATTGTCGGGATTATTTGGTATTGGTATATCTTATGCTTTAATTCCTATAATCAATAAAATTTTACATCATTTCACAGGAAACATTCCTTTAAGAGCATCTTTAGCATTAAATAGTGCCATAATTCTAATTATTTTAGCTATTATTTTAACTTTAATAGGTGGTTTAATTCCAGCGAGAGCTGCATCGAAAAAAGATCCTGTTGAAGCCTTAAGAACGGAATAAAAAATAATTAAACATCGTTTTTTCGAAAATGATGTTTTTTAAATAAAAAAAATTTATCTTTCGTTTTAAATATCTTAATAGTATAATATTTATAGGTGTTTTATGGAATTAGAAAGTAAAAAATTTCAGGAAAAGGATGAAGGATTTATCTGTCTTAATTGTCATAAAAAAGTTAATCCTTTAGGTTATACTTCACGGGATCATTGTCCTTTTTGTCTATATAGTTTTCATGTAGATAATTATCCGGGAGATAGATTAAATAATTGTCATGGTTTAATGAAACCCATCGATATTGAAAAATTTAAAAATACTTATAAAATAATTTATAAATGTGAAAAGTGTGGAGAACTACATAAAAATATTATGGCTAATGATGATGATATGGCTGTAATTATTAATTTATCTAAGAAGGAGTAAAAAATGAAGAAGTTAATTTTAGTAGATGGTAACAATTTAATGTTTCGTTCGTATTATGCTACTGCTTATAGTGGTAATATGATGACTAATTCTAAAGGTTTACCAACTAATGCTTTATATGGTTTTGTTTCTATGATTAATAAAATAATTATTGAAGAAAAACCTGTTTATATGGCTGTAGCTTTTGATATTGGTCAAAATTTTCGAAAAAAAGAATATGATTTTTATAAAGAAGGAAGAGTAGCAACTCCCGAAGAGTTAAAAATTCAAATGCCTATTGCTCGTGATATTTTAGATGCAATGAATATAAAACATTTGGAACTTGCTCCTTATGAAGCTGATGATATAATTGGAACAATTGTAAAAATGACCGAGAGTGATCCCGAATTTTCATCGACAATTGTTTCAAGTGATAAAGATTTATTACAATTAATTAGTGAAGAAACGGAAGTAAAATTACTTAAACAAACTGGTTTTATTCGTTATACTAAAGATAAATTTATTGAGGATTATGGAATTATGCCTATTAAAATGATAGATTTAAAAGCTTTAATGGGTGATGCTTCCGATAATATTCCCGGAGTAAAAGGAATAGGTGAAAAAACTGCTTTAAAACTTTTACAAGAATATGAATCTTTAGAAAATCTTTATAATAATATTGATGAAATAAAAGGTAAAACTCAAGAAAAATTAATAGAGGATAAAGACAATGCTTTTATGAGTAAAAAAATAGCTACAATTTATCGTGATGTACCTTTAAATATTAATTTAGAAGATTTAAAAATTGGCAAAATTAAACCAAAATTAACCGAATTATTTAAAGAATTAGAATTTTTCTCTTTATTAAAAACAATGATGGTACCAATTAAAGATGATAGTGAAAGTTTAGATGTTGAAGAAATAACTGATTTAACAAAATTAGATTCTTTAGAAAATGATATTGCTATTTATTTAGAACTTGATAACAATAACTATCATATAGCTAATATTATGGCATTAACAGTTAAAGATGCTCATCATATTTTTTATGTAGATAAAGATTTAGTAATTCCTACTTTAAATAAAATAAAAGATAAAAATATTACAACTTACGATGCTAAAAAAATTATATGTAAAACTAAAATAAAAATTAATTGTGTTTGCGATATAATGATTGCCTCTTATCTATGTAATTATAATTTTAAAGAAGATATAGCTTTCTTAATGCAACAATTTAATGAAAAAATAGATTTCTATGATACTTTTTTAAAAGATCCTAAAATGACTGAAAAAATAAAAGAATTTTTAGGAAAAAAAGTTAATTTTTTATATAATTTTAAAGATGAAATGTTAAAAAGATTAAAAGAAAATAATTACTTAGATTTATTTAATAATATTGAAATGCCTTTATTATATGTTCTAGCCGATATGGAAATAACTGGTATTAAATGTGAAAAAGATGTTTTAGAACAAATGAAAACTTTAATAAAAGAAAAAATAACTAATATTGAAAAAGAAATTTATTTAGACGCGGGAATGGAATTTAATATTGGTTCTCCAAAACAATTGGGAGAAGTTTTATTTGATAAAATGCAATTAGGAGTAGGAAAAAAGAATAAAACGGGTTATAAAACCGATGTTAAAGTTTTGGAAAAATTAATGGGGAAACATCCTATTATTGAAAAGATATTAGAATATCGTAATTTAACTAAAATTTATAATACTTATTTGGAAGGATTAGAAAATTTTATATTAGAAGATGGAAAAATTCATACCATTTATAAACAAACTTTAACTCGTACGGGTAGACTTTCTTCTATAGAACCTAATTTACAAAATATTCCTGTTCGCGAAGAATTAGGTCGGAATATTCGTAAAGCTTTTGTTCCTAGTAATGATTTACTTTTATCCGCGGATTATTCCCAAATTGAATTGCGAATTTTAGCTCATATTTCTAATTGTCCTACTTTAATAGAAGCTTTTAAAAATGATGAAGATATTCATAGTAAAGTAGCTAGTGATATTTATGAAGTACCAATAGATGCTGTTACAAAGAAAATGCGGAGAACGGCAAAAGCTGTAATTTTTGGAATTGTTTATGGTATAAGTGGTTTTGGCTTAGGAGAAAATTTAAATATATCGCGAAAAGAAGCCGATGACTTTATTAATAAATATTATGAGTTATATCCTGAAGTAAAAAATTATATGGATGAAATAATTTCTAAAACTCATTTTTTAGGATATGTAACTACTTTATTTAATCGTAAAAGAGTAATTGATGAAATTAATAATACTAATTATATGATAAGACAAATGGGAGAAAGAATGGCTTTAAATACTCCGATTCAAGGTACAAGCGCGGATATAATGAAGTTAGCTATGATTAATGTTTATAAACGTTTTCAAGAAGAGAAAATCGAAAGTAAAATATTATTACAAGTTCATGATGAAATAATTATTGACTGTAAAAATACGGAACTAGATAAAATTAAAAAAATTGTTAAAGAAGAAATGGAAAATGTTTTTCCTTTAAGTGTTCCTTTAAAAATAGAAATTAATACTGGTGTTAACTGGTATGATGCAAAATAAAAAAATATTGTTGACAAATAGTAAATATTTATAGTATATTTAAATTGCATAAGAAATTATGCTAAAAAGCGGTGTACCCAGCCATTAAATTGGGAGTTGAAAAAGCGGTGTATCCGGCCATTAAACTGGAAGTTGAAAAAGCGGTGTACCCGGCCATTAAACTGGGAACTAAAAAAGCGGTGAATCCAGCCATTAAATGGGAAACGAAAAAAGCGGTGTATCCAGCCATTAAGTGGAAACGAAAAAAGCAGGTTAAATTTTGATTCTAACCTTTTGTTTTATTTAAAATAATTGTATAATTAAATTAATAGGTGATATAAATGTTTAAAAGAAAACCGATAATTGGAATTATTCCAGGAATGCTTGCTAAAGATGTTGAAGAATATAATTGGGCTGTTCAAAATAATAAACCGTTAGGAGTTCCTTATTTTGAAGATATGGAAATTAATAATGTTATAAAAGCTGGAGGTATTCCTATTGGCATCTTAAGTAATGATATTACATATTATAAAGATGTATGTGATGGTTATTTAATAACATATGAGTATTTATATTATCCTTCTCATAAAGAACTAATAAGAACTGCTTTAAAAAATAGCAAACCTATACTTGGAATTAATATGGGAACAATAGGGATTATTAAGGCCTTAAATATAGATAATAATTTTACAATAATTGATAGATCTAGCATAAATTTACCGACATCCTTTAATATTAAATTAGAAAAAGATACAATTTTAGCAAATATTTATAAAACTGATAATATTGAAGTGTGTAGTGCTTATTCTTTAAAATTAAAAAAAGAAGTGAAAGAAATAAAATTAAATGGAGTTAATGCTGAGTTGGTAAATGCCCTAGAGTATAATAAAAATATATTAGGAACACTATATCATTTTAAAAATATTAATGATATTTCCTTACATAAGTGGCTAATAAGTAAGGCAAAAAATAGTTAAGTAAAGGATAGTGAAGATTATGCCAGAAATCGCTGAAGTGGAAACTGTAAAAAACACTTTAAAAAAACAAATTTTAAATAAAAGGATAAAAGATGTTAAAGTATATTATGAAAAAATGATTGAAAGTAATATTAATACTTTTAAAAGGGATTTAATAGGGGATGAATTTATTGATATTAAAAGAAGAGGAAAATGGTTAATTTTTGAACTTCATAATCATTATTTATTAAGTCATTTACGTATGGAAGGTAAGTTTTTTCTAAAAAATACAAATGAGGAATTAGCTAAACATGAACATGTAGTTATAACATTTGAAGATAATTTAGATTTAAGATATCATGATACTAGAAAATTTGGTCGAATGAATTTAATTTCAAAAGAAGAGTTAGAAAATACCGAATGTATAAAAAAACAAGGTTTAGAACCTGGAGATAAAGCTTTAACAGCATCATATTTGCAAAAAAAATTAAAAAATAAAAGTTTACCAATTAAAAGTGTATTATTAGATCAAAGTATTATAAGTGGTCTAGGAAATATATATGCTAATGAAGTATTATTTTATGCTTTAATTAATCCTTTAAAAAAAGCATCTTCATTAACTTTAGAAGAATGTAATAGAATTGTTGAAGGAGCTAATGTAATAATCAAAGAAGCAATTAAAATGGGTGGTACAACTATTAAAAGTTATACTTCTTCTTTAGGGGTTACTGGGCGATTTCAAACTAAATTAAAAGTCCATAAAAAAGAAGGACAATTATGTCCTCATTGTAATAATAAAATTGTTAAGATTAAAGTAGGAGGGCGTAGTACCTATTATTGTCCTAATTGTCAAAAATAATTACTTAAATTCTAAGTAATATTTTTTTTCATAATTATGTTCTTCAATTGTGGTATCACCTTTATCCGCTTCAGCTATAGCCTCATCATTTACGAGAAAATAAGTGTGAAATAAATAATCTTTACCATCATTACTAACAGGATCATCCCATGTAACATCAATATGTAACCAATTATTTTCATAATTAATAGCATTCCAAACGTGTCCAGAATCGGAATAACTTATTAATTCTGGAGGAGTTGCTACTTTATAATTATCATAACCTAGTTTAGTTAAAAAAATGGCTAAAGCATCAGTATATCCGTTACAAGTTCCATATCCTTCAATAATTGGTCCATAAGCCGTATAGGAATTATATTTACTTTTTTCATTTTCATTACGTTCAACATCATATTTAACATTATTTACTAAATAATCATGAACTGTTTTTATTTTATCATATTCTTCTAAATCCGGAGTAATTATTTCGGAAATTATTCGATCAATTTCTTTTTCGATAAGATTAATTTCTTCTTTTTTATATAAATGGGTAACATTATAAGTTATTTCACCACTTAAAGAAATTGAAGTATCAATATTTGTAGCACTATTAAAAGGATGAACATAATTATTAATATGGCTAAATACTACTTCATCATCACTTAATTTTTCGACATCATTAATACATTCAGTATATTCCTTAGGACAATAAAAAGTAAAAGTATCCCAACCATTATCTAAAACCGAATAAACAATATTTAATAAATCTTGATATGAATAAGGAATATAATCTTTACTTTCTTGAATAAATAAATAATCTTTATTTTTCGTATAATTGTTGCCTGGCTTAATAACTAAAGTAGGTTTTTTACTGATTTCGGCCGCTAGAAAATCGGTTATTGGATTAAAATAAACAATAACGCCTAAAAATAAAGCAATTGTTATAATTAAAAATAATATTTTTTTCATATTTTTTCCTCCTTTTCATCATATCAAAAAAAAATGAAGTAAACAATTAATTACTTCATATTTTTTACTTTTTCTGTCAATCTAGATTTTTGTCTATCAGCCGTATTCTTTTTTATTAATCCTTTGCTAACAGCTTTGTCAGTATATTTTTGAATATCTTTTAATAATTCTTGGGCTTTTTCTTTGTCATCCGCCATAATTGCTTTTTCACAATTTTTTATTAAATTACTAACTCGCATTTTTAATTCGTGATTGTTTGCAGTTTTTTTGGCAATAACTTTAACTGCTTTTTTTGAACTTTTAATGTTTGGCATTATTTTCGCTCCTTCCTCGTTACTTAAATAATTCTAACAAAAAAATCCTATTTTAGCAAGTAAAATCACGAACATTTTCGCTTCATCTCTAAATTCTAGTTTTAAATTTAAAATTTATGCAAAAAAATAATATTTTTTCTTTCTTTCGACAAATTATTTATCTTGAAAGGTATATATTATAATTGATGCTTATGAAAAAAAGATTTAAAACAAGAAATAAATTTAAAGATTTTTGTTTTAAGACAATTTTTTTAATTATAATTGTCATTTTTTCCTTTGGATTATTTTTTAAATTTTTTTATAATAAAATAGATATAAATATTGATAATAAAAAATATTTAAATTATTTAATAAATGATTCTTTAGGAAATTATAATATTGGCGATATAACTAGTTTAACTAGTACAGAGTTTTTATTAAAGTATTCTTTGGGAATAGATAAAGCCGATACTTATGTTTCTAAAGAAGTAACGAGTGATATTAATATAAATGAAGAAGAAATTAAAGAGCCTATTATTTATTTATATAATAGCCATCAAACTGAAGAATATACTACGCCTTTTTTAGAAAGCTTTAATATAAATAATACGGTTTTAATTGCTTCCTATATTTTAAAAGAATATTTAAATGATTTAGGACTAAAAGCAATTGTTGAAGAAAATAAAGTAGCTGATATTTTAGATAAGAATAATTGGAAATATGGTTATAGTTATAAAGCTAGTCGAGAACTATTAGAAAGTAGTTATCAGGAAAATCCAACTTTAAAATATTTTTTTGATGTTCATCGGGATAGTAGTAGTTATCAAAATACAGTTACTGAAATAGATGGTAAAAAATATGCTAGAGTATTATTTGTCGTAGGATTAGAACATCCTAATTATGAAGAAAATTTACAAGAAACGGAAAAAATAAATGCGAAAATAAAAGATTTTAATGTTTCGTTAAGTCGAGGAATAATGAAAAAAAAGGGGCAAGGGGTAAATGGAATATATAATCAAGATTTTAGTAAATATACATTTTTATTAGAAATCGGGGGACAATATAATACGATTGAAGAAATTAATAATACTTTAAAAGTATTAGCTAAAGTTTTATATGATTATATCTTAGAGGTTGAAGATGAAAAAGAAAACTAATCATTTTTTGCAAATATTAGGACTTTTATTTCTTATTTTTATTGGTTTATTTATAGCTAGTAAAAGTGGTTATTATGAATCGCCCCTAAATGATAAAGTAGTTTTGACGGATAAACAAATAGCTAAATTTGAAAAAGATGTTATAAATGGGGAAGTAGTAGATTTAAATTCTTATCTTTTAGAAGATCGAAAAGATTATGCCAATAAATTTACAAAAGCCGGAGATAAATTTACTGATTTAATGGAAAGTTTTTTTAATGATGGTTTAAAAGGCGCATTTAAAGTTTTAAAAACTTTGTTTTTATGAAAAAATTATAGTATAATCTTTGTAGGTGATAGCTATGGCAAAGCCAATTCGTAATTTTTCAATTATAGCCCATATCGATCATGGTAAGAGTACTCTCGCGGATAGAATATTAGAAATTACCCATGCTGTTGATGCTAGAGAAATGAAAGATCAACTATTAGATAGTATGGATTTGGAAAGAGAACGGGGAATTACTATTAAGTTAAATGCTGTTGAATTAAATTATAATTATTTAGGAAAAGATTATACTTTAAATTTAATAGATACCCCAGGACATGTCGATTTTTCCTATGAAGTATCCCGTAGTCTTGCAGCTTGTGAGGGAGCTATATTAGTTGTTGATGCTGCCCAAGGAATTGAAGCTCAAACTTTAGCTAATCTTTATTTAGCTATGGAAAATGATTTAACTATCATTCCCGTTATTAATAAAATTGATTTACCAAATGCTGATATTCCGCGCGTTAAAGAAGAACTAAAACAAACTTTAGGATTTAAAGAAGAAGAAATAATTTTATGTAGTGCCAAAACTGGGGTTGGTGTTTCTGATATCTTAAAAGCTGTTATCGAAAGAATTCCGGAACCAAAAATAAATAAAGATTTACCTACTAGAGCTTTAATTTTTGATAGTTACTTTGATTCTTATCGCGGCGTAATATTATTAGTAAAAGTTGTCGATGGCCTAATTAAAATTGGGGATAAAATTAAAGGAATGGCTAATCAAAATACTTTTGAAGTTGTAGAATTAGGAACACATCGCCCTAAAATAAATAAAAAAAATGTTTTAGAAAGTGGGGAAGTTGGTTTTATCGCGGCTGCCATAAAAGATATAGAAAGTGTATCTGTAGGTGATACTATTACAACTATAGGTCATGAAGCCAAAGAAGCTCTTTCAGGTTATAAACCAATGAAGCCTATGGTTTTCTCGGGGTTGTTCCCAACTGAACCTAATAAGTATGAAGAATTAAAAGAAGCTTTAAATAAATTAAAACTTAATGACGCAGCTTTAACTATTGAAATGGAAACCAGTGCGGCTTTAGGCTTTGGTTTTCGCGTAGGATTTTTAGGCCTTTTACATATGGATGTTGTTATAAGTCGGATTGAAAGAGAATTTAATTTAAATATTATTGCTACTAGTCCAAGCGTTATTTACGAAGTTACTTTAACGGATAATACAACTATATATATTGATAGTCCTCATAAGATGCCAGATAAAGTAAAAATTAAAGAAATAAAAGAACCTTATATTTATACTAACATTATTGCGCCATCAACTTATATGGGACCTATAATGGAATTATGTCAAAATAAAAGAGGTATTTATAAAGCCGTTGATTATATTGATAAAGAACGGATTAACGTTCATTATGAAATACCTTTAAGTGAAATAGTTTATGATTTTTATGATAAATTAAAGAGTACAACTAAAGGTTATGCTTCCTTTGATTATGAAATAGCCGAATATTTACCAAGTGATCTTGTTAAAATGGATATTTTATTAAATGGAGAAGTAGTAGATGCTTTAAGTGTTATTATTCATAAAGATTTTGCTTATAGTAAAGGTCGTATTATTGTTAATAAATTAAAAGAATTAATTCCTCGGCAAATGTTTCAAATCCCCATTCAAGCTAGTATAGGATCAAAAATAATTGCTCGGGAAAATATTAGTGCAATGCGTAAAAATGTACTAGCTAAATGTTATGGGGGCGATGTCTCTCGCAAAAGAAAATTATTAGAAAAACAAAAAGAAGGCAAAAAGCGGATGAAAATGGTTGGTTCAGTTGAAGTACCTCAAGAAGCTTTTTTAGCCATATTAAGTGAGGAGTAAAAAATGCAAGAAAAATTAAATAATGAAGAAATAAGAAATTTTATTAAAACTATTTGTCCAAATGATTTAAGTTATAAAGAATTTATTACTAAAGTATCTATAACTTTTGGTTTAAGATTTAGTACGATAAGTAATTTATTTGATTATCCTTTATTTGATGTTGGTAGACTTTTAAGAGAGCCATTCATTAAAGAAGATAGTTTAGGAAATAAAAGAATTATTAGAACAGTGGATAATTTATATAGTTATTGCTTTAAAGATCAAGAAGTAGCCTTAACCGAATTTTATGATTATATTTATGATTTATATCAAGCGTATTATCTTAAAGATAAAGAAAAAATAGTTTATTTAAGGGGTTTAATAAATGATATACCTTTTTTCCAATTTAAGAAAAATTATCAAAAAGATAAACCTTTGAGTGATTCGGATATTTTAACTATTGTTAAATTTCAACTTAAATATTTTTATACTCCCTTTCAAATTATTGGTTATTTAGGTATTTCCAGTAAAGATTATAATGCTGCCATTGATAGATTAAAAGAACTTGATAAAAATCTATATGATTATTATGAAAAATTAGTAAAAGAATATTGCTATCACGATAAAGTTTATGAAAAAATAGCCGTTTATGATTTTTATGATAAAATGGATAGAAAAAATCATTTACGTAAAGGTAAATAATGGCTAAAGCGGTATATATTCATATTCCTTTTTGTCGTAATATTTGTTCTTATTGCGATTTTTGTAAATTTCTATATAACGAAAAATGGGCTATAGTTTATTTAGATGCATTAAAACAAGAAATAATGGATCGTTATTTAGATGATGAAATTAAAACTATTTATATTGGAGGAGGTACTCCTTCCCTTTTAAATAAAAAAGAATTAGAATATTTATTTAAAATAGTGGAAATATTTAAAAAAACTAATGATTATGAATTTACTTTTGAATGTAATATAGAAGATATAAATAAAGACTTATTAAGTATTTTAAAAGCAAATGGAGTAAATCGCTTAAGTATTGGAGTAGAATCATTTAATCCCCAAAAATTAGAATTTATGAATCGAAAAGCTGATTTTTTAGATACTTTATCGAAAATAAATCTCTGTCGGGAATATGGTTTTAATAATATTAATGTTGATTTAATTTATGCTATTCCGGGAGAAACTTTAAAAGATTTAAAAGAAGATTTAAAATTATTTTTAAAATTAAAAGTAGAACATATTAGTACTTATAGTTTAATGATTGAAGATCATACTAAATTAAAAGTATTAAAGACTGAAGCAATTGATGAAGAATTAGATTATTTAATGTTTTTAGAAATTAATAAAGCTTTAAAAAATTATCATCATTATGAAATAAGTAATTTTGCTTTACCTGGATACGAGTCAAAACATAATTTAACATATTGGTATAATGAAGAATATTATGGTTTTGGCTTAGGGGCTTCTGGTTATATCTTAGATGTACGTTATGATAATACTAAAAATTTAAAAAAATATTTATTAAAAGAATATGTAGCTAATGAAGAAATTGTAAAAGGCCAAGAAAAAATGAATTATGAAGTAATGCTTGGTTTAAGATTAAGGGATGGAATAAATTTAGCTAAATTTAAAGAAAAATATGGACTTTCAATTACGGATGCTTATGATTTAACTAAAGTTATAAAAAATAAAGATTTAATAATAAAAAATGGATATATTTATATAAATCCGGGTAAAATATATGTAATGAATGAAATATTATTAAAGTTTTTATAGGTGATTATATGCTAGAATCTTTAGAAGTTTTAAATGGTGAAATGTCTCCGAAATTTGATTCATTAAATGAAACATATACGGTAAATGTTTCTAATGATATATCTAAATTAGAACTTAATTATAAAGTAAAAGATAATTCTTTAGTCAATATATATGGAAATTCTAATTTTCAAATAGGGGAGAATATTGTTACTATCGAAATAATGAATGAATTAGAAGAAGTTAGCATTTATAAACTAATTGTTACTAAAGAAGAAGAAAAAATAGTTAGTAGTTTGGAAACTAATTTTGTTCCAATTGAGACTCCTAAAGAATTGCCTAGTTATGTTGCTCCTTTAATTGCTAGCATTTGTTTTTTATTAATATTAATTACCTTTGGAATACTATTTCCCCATAAAAGGCATAAAAAAAAGTCATTTTAGTATAAATTACTAAGGTGATTTTTTTTGAAATATATATTCCATAGAGGATACCATAATAGTAAAGAGGAAGAAAATAAAATTACGGCATTTATAAATGCTTTTAATAATCCTAATGCTTATGGAATTGAAACTGATGTTAGAGAAACATTAGATCATGTTTTTGTTTTATATCATGATCCTTTATTTGAAGGAAAACTAATTAATAAATGTTTATATAAAGATTTAAAAAAACAAAATATTCCTTCTTTAGAGGATTTATTAAAAATTAAAACTGATAAAATTATTTTATTAGAAATAAAAGATTTTAATCTTAATCTGAATAAATTTATTAGTATTTTAAATAAATATAAAAGAAATATTTATATTATGAGTTTTAATAACAAAGTTATTCAAAAAATTTTAAATAAAACAACTAAATATAAATTAGGAACTTTAAATTATGTTTTTAATACGATAGATAATTATCCATTTAATTTTATATGTATTTTAAATAGTTTATTAACTCCTTATGTAATAGATAGTTATAAAAGAATTAATGTTGAAGTTTTTAGTTATGGTATTACTAAATCATCTCTTATTAATAATAAAAATATTTTATATATTATTGATAATAAATATTTGTAAATTTTTATGAAGTTATTTATTTATGCTGTGTATTAGATATTGGGTGATAAAACAATACAAAAATTAAAAAAGATATGTTATGATATATATGTTGAAG
>CANRAL010000011.1 GCA_947628585.1 uncultured Bacilli bacterium
ATTGCACTTCTATAACTTCCATATATTAATAATAATGCTCCCATCAAAAACACTATTACTATTATTGTTTCTATAAACACAAATCCATTCTTTTTTTCCTTTGTCATAATAACTATCCCTTCCTAATTAATAAAAAAAGACTTATTAAGTCATTAATTACAAATATATCCTAATTCTTCTAATGATCTTTTATATATGTCAAAGTTTGTAACAATTTCTTCACCATTTTCATCTTTAGTAAAATCTATTACATCACCTTGGGAATACTCTATTGTATTTTCTTCATCATTATAAACAACTAAATTATCTTGAAAAGATTCATATTCTTTAGCAACTTCGTAAGTTTCTTTTGATGGATATCTTAAAATAATTGAACTTCTACTAGTTAGTATCCTATCATCTTCAACTTCGCAATTTTCCACAATAATTTCTTCATAGTCAGTTACATCTTCATTTTTCATTTCACATCTTACATTATAAGCTTCAAATCCAGGTAATACTACCTTAGTAGATTCTTCAGGTTCATCGTTTCTTTTATCTTTTATATTTAATAATATTAACACTATTATTACTAATAAAATTATACAAAGGGTTACTATTACTCCAATTCTTATTAAGTTTTCTTTTTTTTCCATATTATCTAACTCCTTTTTATTATCTATTTATTAGTTTTATTATATCAAAAAAATTTCAAAGAAAAAAGTCTTTTTTAAGACTATTTTTCATTATCAATTGTTTTCCATTCCGTATTGCCACATGTAGTACATATTTTAGGAGCTAAAACTTTTTTTCCTTTAGGTAATTTCATACCTGTATCAATTTTACTACACAATACTCCGGTTTCTGGATCAATGTAAGCAATGCCAAATTTAGCATCTTTACAACCACCACATTCGTTATTTTTCATATTTCCTCCCTTTATTATTTTTCATAATAAAGGATCTTTTTATACACTTTTTTTAACATAATTTATAAATTTCTTTTTATCTTTAAATAATACATATAAAGCTACAGAACTTAATATAAATAATAATGTTATAATTATGTAACTATATAAATAATTTATTTTAATAAAATCTAAACTAAATATATTAAAATATTTGCCAATTCGTAATGGGAATATTTTACCAAATAAATTTATTATAAAAGCAACAATTGTGTAAAAAGATAGACCACCAACAAGATAATATAAAGGTTGCTTTATAAATCTTGCTCCCATTAAAGCAATATTTATAATAATACTCATAAAGAAAAACGCTAAAACAAAATCAGTAATTGATAAAAATAAATATGAGATAGGAATAGCATTTATTTTAGAAGCTCCTATAAAAGTTAATATATCTTTTAGAAAAATTATTAAAGGAAATGCCCATACTATTTTATAACTTTCTTCAATTATATTTAATAATACTTTTTTATAATCTTTGATTCTAGCACTCTTGTTAGTTAATAATGGTAATACAAATAAAGTTATTAATATAAAAGGAGATACAACTAAAAATATTTTACTCGCGGTAGTTTCTAAAGAATTTATATTCATTTGATCACGAAATCCAAAAAAAGATACTTTATATTCATCAATTTTTAAACAAGCTAAATCACTACCTTCATTTGATAACTTATCACACTCTTCTTTAACATTTTCAATATTAGCCATAGATTTATGGTAATATTTAGTAGTTTCTTGATATCCTAAAATAGTTGGTACTAACATAACTATGAAAACTACAATAGGAATAATTACACTCCACTTTTTATTCATTTAAACTCACCTATTTTCTAATAATAAGATTATCACACTTTTTAAATTTCGTAAATACCAAAAATTTAGTTGTTAATTTAAATGGTAACGTGAGTTACTACTATTTATTTTCAATTAAAAAAAGTGATTCCATCAATTGATATCACCTTTTTCTAATTCAAATTATTTATTTAATATTTTTTTAGTTACTAATGATATAACTCCTAATGTCGAAATTGCTAAAATTAAACAATTTGTAATTCCATCATAAGTATTAGGATTACTTGTCGGAGTATCATCAGTTGGTTCATTATCTACTGGTTTATTATCTGAAGGTTCATTGTCTGAAGGTTTATTATCAGTAGGTTCATCTTTTGAAGGTTCTTCTACTTTAACAAATGTTACACTAACCTTTACATCACCTGCTGGCATTTCAAAGCTATCACCAGTTACAAGAACAGGGTCATCACCTTTCATAACAGTTATTGAAGCTACTTTATAACCACTATTAGGTCTAGTAGTAATTTTAACAGTTTCACCTTCAATAGCTGTTTCATTAACTTCAAATTCACCATTTACGGTTGGTTCTTTAGAAATATTATGTATTTTACCAACTTCCCCACTTTCAGATTTACCATAACCTTCTTCACTTTTCATATACTTGGTTGGTACATCATTATTAAATTTACCACCACTTACATTAATAATTCCAGTTGCATCAGCTGTTTCATCTTTATAAGCTAATACAGCATCTTCTTCCGTATCAAATTCTCCACCAGTAATTTCAATTTTTAAAGAAGCTGCATCTGGATAATTTTCAGATTTATCAGCAATTACACCGATACCACCAGGTAACTTTACATCACTTCCAGAGTCTTTTGCATCACCGACAACAATTTCATCTTCTGCCGTACCAGTTGCCTTAATTTTAGCATTATCTGAAATATTTACTGTACCACCACGAGCTACAATACCAATTTTACCAGTTATATTTCCACCTGTAATATCTAAAGTACCTTTTTGAGGATGATAAATCGCGGTATTATTATTACTAGTAATTGTTCCACCGGTAATTCTTATAGTTGAGTTTGTTGTTTTACTACCATTACCAGAAATAGCAAAACCATCAGCAGTTATTGTTCCCTTAGATACTTCTAAAGTAGATGTACCAAAAACTGCGATACCACCCGTAATTGAAACTGGAGTTTCATCTTCTTCATCTTCAGCAACTTTTAATGTTGCAGTATTATCTACACTAATAGCGGCATAATTTTCTGGATCAGCATTACCGGATTGAGTAAAAGTACCACCTTTAATGGTAACTTGTGCTGTACCTCTAACTAATAAAGCCGAACCGCCATGTTCATGATCAATACCACCATTACCATCAAAAGTAACTTGACTTGATCCTTCTACAACAAAAGTTGCATAATCTGATTCTAAATTAGGTGCTGTAATATTTTTACCATTGAAATTAAAAGTTATGTTTTTGTTATTAATTACAATTCGACCTGTATCATTAGTTCCTGTGAATACAAAAGATTCTATTAAATTAACAGTGTCACCATTTGTAGCATTAGTTATGGCATCCGTTAGTGAATCACAATATTTAGTTGGTGTATCAGTTTTAGTAATACTAGCTTTGGCACCAACATCACTAGGCAAACTGCAATCCGCTAATACTCCCGGAACAAAAAGAGCACTAGCCATCACAGCTGCCATCATCATTTTAATTTTTTTCATTTCTCTTACCTCTTTCTAATTCCCATTTTATCAAAAAAAAAAAAAAAAAACCACCATTTATTGAATTATTTGTTTTACTTGACATATTTTGCTTTGTTAATGTAAATATTTCCACTAAAAAAGATAACTTTTTTGTTATCTTCAATTTACTATTTTACTAATTCAAGTCTTACTTCTAAAGCATCATCGCCACGACGTTCTTTTAATTTAATGATTCTAGTATATCCACCATCTCTAGTTTCATATCTTTTAGCTAAATCATTAAATACTACAGAAACAACATCGTTATCATTGTGTAAGAATGCTAAAGCTTTACGACGAGCTACTAAAGTACCTTTTTTACCATAAGTTATCATTTTATCAACAAACTTACGAACTTCTTTAGCTCTAGCTTCAGTTGTAACTACATAACCTTTAGTTAAAACATCTTTTGTAAGTCCCGCAAGAATACTTCTTCTTACTCTGGTTTCTCTTCCTAATTTTCTATATAACATAATCCTACTCCTTAAAAGCAAGTCCTAATTCAGCAACTTTATCTAAAACTTCTTTTAAAGATTTTTTACCTAAGTTTCTGATCTTAGTAACTTCCACTTCTTTTTTATTTACTAAATCTTGAATAGTATGAATTCCTGCTCTCTTCAAGCAATTATAAGCTCGAACAGAAAATTCTACTTCTTCAATTGGGGTTTCTAATGTCTTAGTCATGGTATCAACTTTCTTTTCTTGCATTATTCCGGAAATATTACTTATAGCATTTAAATCTGCTACTAAATTAAAGTGTTCAATTAAAATTCTAGCAGCTAAAGCCATAGCTTCTTCAGGAGTCATTCGACCATTAGTTGAAACTTCCATAACTAATTTATCATAATTTTCATCTTGTCCTACTCTTGTTTTTAAAACTTCGTATTTAACGTTTTCAATTGGTGAATAAGATGAATCAATGGCAATTACACCAACTTTATTATCATCTAATAACTTTTTATTTTCACTCGCAGGAACATAACCACGACCATTACCAACTGTTAATTCAATATCAATTTTACCACCCTTAACTAAGTTACAAATAACAAGATCAGGGTTCATAATTTCAATATCAGCATCTTTAGCAATATCTCCAGCAACAACTGGACCTTCAGTTGAAGCTACTAAATGTAATTTTTTAACATCTTCCGTATGATTTTTAATTACTAACTTCTTTATTGCTAAAACAATTGACGTAACATCTTCTACTACACCTTCAATTTTTTGAAATTCATGCATTACACCATCAATTTTAATAGCAGTAACAGCACTTCCTGGTAAACTAGATAATAATACTCTTCTTAAAGCATTACCTATCGTAGTCCCAAATCCTCTCTCAAGAGGTTCAATTTCAAATCTACAAAAATGATTACTTTCTTGACTTTCAGTAATTTTGTAAACTGGTTTTTCAAATTTTATCATAATTTATTCCCTCCTTTTATTACTTTCTTGGTCTTTTTGGTGGGCGACATCCATTATGAGGAATTGGTGTTACATCAGTAATACTAGTAATTTCAAGGCCTGCCGCTTGTAAAGATCTAATAGCATTTTCTCTACCTGGTCCTAAACCTTTAACAAAAACATCAACTTTTCTTACCCCTTGTTCATAAGCTTTTGTTGCTGCATCTTCACTAGTTAAACCAGCTGCAAAAGGAGTTTTTTTCTTACTACCTTTATAACCAATTCTTCCAGCACTTGACCAAGCAATGGCATTACCTTCTTTATCACAAATGGTAACAATTGTATTATTATAATTAGTATGAATATGTGCTTCTGCTTCAGGGACATTCTTCTTTATTTTTCTTTTTCTTCTATTATAAGCCATATTTATCTATCTCCTTACTTTTTCTTATTAGCCACTACTTTACCACGACCCTTACGAGTATGAGCATTACGATTTGTTCTTTGGCCTCTTACTGGTAAACCTTTTTTGTGTCTAATTCCTTCATAACTATTAATTTCCATTTTGTTTTTAATACTCATTTGAACTTCTCTTCTTAAGTCCCCTTCAACTGAGTACTTATCAACTTCTTTCCGAAGTCTTGCAATTTCTTCTTCTGTTAAATCTTTAATTTTCTTACTTGATTCAACATTAGCATCTTTACAAATTGTTTTTGCTAAATTACGACCAATTCCATAAATAGCAGTTAAACCAATACATACATGTTTTTCATTGGGTAATTCAATATTTTTAATTCTCGCCATTTTTCCTCCTAACCTTGAACTTGTTTATGTTTAGGGTTTTCACAAATTACCCTAACTTTCCCTTTTCTTCTTATAATCTTACATTTTTTACAAATCTTTTTTACAGATGGTCTAACTTTCATAAATATCCTCCTATCTTTTATTCCAAACTATAATTCCATGTTCTACATCAGACGGTGAAATAGCCACCGTAACAGTATCACCAACTAATATTCTAATCATATTCATCCGCATTTTACCAGATGTATAAGCTTTAATTTTATAGCCGTTTTCCAACTCAACTATAAAATCAATTCCTCCTTTTAAGGCTTCAATTACTTTACCTTCAACTTCAATTTTATCCTTATTTTTTCCCATTAATTAATCTCCCGTTAATATTTCATAACCTGTATCGGTTACTAATACTGTATTTTCATAATGTGCTGATGGTAAACCATCCCATGTTTTTATGGTCCAATCATTATCATCGACGTATACATCTTTTTTACCTAAATTAATCATTGGTTCAATGGCAATTACCATACCAGTTTTTAAACGAATATTACTTCCATCATCATAATTGGGTACATCGGGTTCTTCATGCATATCTGTTCCAATCCCATGTCCGACTAAATCTTCTACTACCGCATAATTATGATGATGGGCAAATTTTTCTATTTTTGCACCTATTTCTCTAATTCTTGTACCATTTTTTACTACTTTTACACCTTCATAAAAAGCTAAACGTGTATTTTCTACCAACTCTTTAGTTTCTTGAGGTACATTACCCACTAAAAAGGTTCTTGTTGCATCAGCATGATATCCCCTATAAGATAATACTAAATCTACTGAAACTATATCTCCATCTTTTATTTTACGATTTCCCGGTATACCATGAACAACTTCATCATTAAGAGAAATACAAACTGAAGCTGGGAATCCTTCATATCCTAAACAGGAAGGTTCACAACCATATTTTTTAATTGTTTTATAAGCAATTTCATCTAATCTTTTGGTTGTAACTCCTATTTGAATATTTTTCGCAATTTCTTGCATTACTAATTGATTATATTTACCAGCTTCTCGCATTAATTCAATTTCTCTTGGACTTTTTATACTTATCATTTTATTACCTTTTCAATATCTTCGGCTATTTCAGATATAGACCGATTAACATCAATAATTTCTAATTTTTGTAATTTTTGATAATGTTCTTTAATAGGTTCTATATTAGTTTGAAATATTTCATAACGTTTCTTAAATGCTTCAACATTATCATCATCTCTTTTTTCTAATTTAGCACCACATTTATCACAAATACCATCTACCTTAGGCTTTAAATTATCTTGATAAATATTATATGATTTGCCACATTTACAAATTAAACGTCCATCAATTCTTTTTACTGCTTCCTCTTTACTTAAATCTAACAAAACAGCAACATATTCTGTTATATTTAGTTTTGTTAAAACTTTTTCAAATTCTAAAGCTTGATACATAGTTCTAGGAAAGCCATCAACTATAAAAGGTTTTCCTTCTAAAGTTTTAAGTTTATTATAAATCAATTCAATAGTTAAATCATCATTAACTAAAGCCCCAGAATCTATTATATTTTTTAGTTCCTTGCCAAGAGTACTACCACTAGAGATAACTTCGCGAAGTAAGTCACCCATTGATATATGCGTATAACCATATTTTTGAACAAGAATTTCGCTTTGAGTCCCCTTGCCCGCGGCAGGGGGAGCAATTAATATTATATTTTTCATCTTAGTCTCTTCCGCCGAGCTGAATAACTACGTGAAACTAAACCACTTTCCATTTGTTTATAAGTATCAATTGCTACACCAACAACGATTAATATACCAGTTCCACCGATTGATACACTAGCAGGTAAATTACTGAAATTAGATATCAAAACTGGCAAAGCCGCTAAAATAACTAAAAATAAACTACCAACAACGGTTAATTTTCCTAATGAATTAGCAATATATTTAGAAGTATCTTCTCCTGGTCTAATGCCGGGAATATAGCCACCTCTTTCATTAATATTTTTACTCATATCATCAGGATTCATCGCAATGAAGAAGGTATATATATAACCAAAAACAAAGATTAATATTACGTAAAGAATAAATCCAGTTAATGAAGTATATACAATATATTTATTAACAAAATTAATAGCACTTTCATTACCAATAACGTTAACTATAGTCGCCGGAATTGTTGATACGATAGAAGCAAAAATTACAGGTAAAACTCCAGCTGAATTAATTTTAATTGGTAAATAACTTTGTTGGCCACCATAGGCACTATTTGTTCTATTAGCATATTGAATTGGTATTCTTCTTTCAGCTAATTGAACCCAAATAATACCAACAATTATTAATATATATATTAGAATAAATGCTGCAAAGAATAACCAACCCATTAAAGCACTTTCATTAGCAACAACTAAACCCCGATAAGCACCTGTGAATATATTTGGCATACTTTGAATAATACCAGCCATAATAAGCATTGATTGACCATTTCCTATACCTTTATTAGTAATTTGATCGCCCATCCATAAACAAAATGCTGTACCAGCAGTCATTACTAAAGATGTTTTTAACATCGTATAAACATCAGCACCATTTAAGTAAAATACACAGATAACATAAGCTTGTACAAAAGCTAAAATAATACCTAAATAACGTGTTATACTATTAATTTTTTGTCTTCCGACATATCCTTGTTCTTTTAATTCTTTAAAATAAGGAAATATATCCGTTTGTAATAATTGGGTAATAATGGATGCTGTAATATAAGGAGAAACTCCTAAACCAAAGATAGAGAAGTTCTTTAATCCACCCCCACTCATTAAGTTAAAGATTTCTAAAAAGCCTAAATTTTCATAAACTACTGATGCCCAAGGAATAGTAATTGTAGTTCCTAAACAAAATACTCCTAAACAAAACAATGTTAAATAAATTCTTTTACGGATATCTTTATTATTTTTATTAAATAGTTGGGTAATTATCCGAAACATTTTAAATCACCTCAGCTTTGCCACCAGCGTTTTCAATTTTAGTTACAGCTGCTGTTGTAAAACGATGTGCTCGAACTGTTAATTTCTTAGTAAGTTCACCACCAGCTAAAATCTTAATACCATTTAATTCTTTTTTAATAATTTTTCTTTCTTTTAAAATTTCTGGAGTTACAACATCACCATCTTTAAAGAATTTTTCTAAATCCCCTAAATTTAAAGTTGCATATCTAACAGAGAAATTTTTATTATTAAAACCACGAATTGGGATTCTTCTATGTAATGGAGTTTGGCCACCTTGGAACCATGGTTTTATTGAAGCACCGCTTCTAGCCTTTTGACCTTTTTCACCACGAGTTGAAGTTTTACCCATACCACTACCTGGTCCTCTACCAACTCTTTTAATACTTTTCGTTTCCTTACTTCTAGGTAAATTTTCTAATTTCATCTTATAACTCCTCAACTTTCTTACCCCGAAGCATTGCTATATGTTCTGGAGTTCTTTGCATTTGTAAAGCTTCTAATGTTGCTTTAGCTACATTTACTTGAGTATTAGATCCTAAAGATTTTGAAACAATATCTTTAACACCCGCAAGTTCTAATACAGCCCGAGCAGCTCCACCAGCAATAATACCACGACCTTCTTTAGCAGGTTTTAATAAAACTACAGAACGACCAACTTTGGCAGTTGCTTCATGAGGAATAGTTCTATTATCTAATAATGATACCTTAACAACATTCTTTTGAGCAGCTTGTAAGGCCTTTTTGATTGCTTCAGGTACTTCGTTAGCTTTTCCATTACCAATACCAATTAAACCTTTACGATTACCTACGGCTACGGTTGCTGAAAATCTAAAATGTCTACCACCTTGAGTTACTTTTGTAACCCGGCCAATAGAAATAACTTTTTCTTCTAATAAACTTTTCTTTTGGTCAAATTTTTGATTTCTCATGCATCCTCCTTAAAATTCTAGTCCTGCTTCTCTTGCTGCATCAGCAAGGGCAGAAATTCTTCCATGATATTGGTAACCACCACGATCAAATACCACTTGTTTAATTTTTAATTTTTTACATTTTTCGGCAATGTCTTTACCTACTAACTTAGCAGCTTCAACATTACCACCATTTTTTATTTTTAATTCTAAATTTGATGAACTCGCTAAAGTTTTTCCGGTTACATCGTCAATAACTTGGGCATAAATTCCACTATTAGAACGAAAAACATTTAATCTTGGAACTTCTTTAGTACCTGAAACATTTTTCCGAACTCTTAAGTGTCTTCTTTTACGAGCTACATTATTTGCTTCTTTCTTTATCATAATTTACCTCCTTATGCCGCTTTCTTTCCGTCTTTATGACGTACATGTTCATCTTTATATCTTATACCTTTACCTTTATAAGGTTCTGGTTCTCTTACTTCTCTAATCTTAGCCGCAAATTCAGAAACTCTTTGCTTATCAATACCATGAATTGTAATTTCCGTATTACTTTCACTAGTAATAGATAGACCATTAGGAGCTTCAATAACTACAGGATGAGAATAACCAGCATTAATTGTTAATTTATTACCTTGAACATTAAATCTATAACCTACGCCAACAGCTTCTAGTGATTTTTCAAAACCCCGAGAAACACCGATTAGCATATTATTGATTAAAGAGTTCATTGTTCCTTGCATAACATTTGCTCTTTTAGAAGGCTTTTTTTGTTTAGTTGTAACTACATTATCAGCTACAACAACATCAATTAAGTTATCAATAGTTAAATTAAGTTCACCTTTACTACCCTTAACATTAAGGCTATTACCATTTACACTAACAGTTACACCTTCAGGAATAGTTAATTTTCTTTCACCAATTCTACTCATATAACCTTACCAAATATAGGCAAGAACTTCGCCTCCTAACTTTTTTTCTCTCGCTTCTTTATCCGTCATTAAACCTAAAGAAGTTGAAATAATTGCAATACCTAAACCATTTAATACGCGAGGAATTTCTGAAGCTTTAACATAGACTCTTAAACCAGATTTACTAATTCTTTTCAAACCAGTAATTACTTTTTCTTTCTTTTCACCATATTTTAAAGTTAAAGTTAAACGATCACCTTTAGTATCTTTTTCATATACATAATCAGCAATATAACCTTCTCTTTTAAGAATTTCCGCGATTCCTAAAGTCATTTTTGTACCTACAACTTCAACAGTAGGATATTTCATTTGATTAGCATTGCGGATTCTTGTTAACATATCGGCAATTTTATCTTGTACAAACATCTAATATTCCTCCTTTTTACCAACTAGATTTCTTAACGCCAGGTAATTTACCTTCGTTCGCTAATTCTCTAAAGCAAATTCGACATATTCCATATTTTTTAAGTACTGCATGTGGACGACCACATCTGTTACATCTTGTATAAGCCCGGGTTGAGAATTTAGGATTTCTCTTATTTTTAATAATCATACTTTTCTTAGCCATAACGATCCTCCTTAATTCCTAAATGGCATTCCGAAGCCTTTAAGTAAACTTTTAGCTTCTTCATTAGTTTTTGCTGTAGTAACAAAAACAATATCCATTCCTCTTACTTTAACAACTTCATCATATTCAATTTCAGGGAAAATTAATTGTTCTTTAATTCCAATAGTATAATTTCCATGTCCATCAAATGAATGAGGAGAAACACCACGGAAGTCACGAACTCTTGGAAGTCCAACTTTAATTAACTTTTCAAGGAAATAATACATATTTTCTCCTCTTAAAGTAACTTTAACTCCTATTTGTTGACCTTCTCTTATTTTAAATCCTGCGATTGATTTATGAGCTTTAGTTATAATAGGTTTTTGGCCAGTTATAAGTTCTAAGTCTTTCATAGCTGCATTAATAAATTTTTCATCTCTACTACCTTCACCAACACCAACATTAATAACTATTTTTTCTAAACGAGGTACCGCCATAACAGAAGAATATTTATATTCAGCCATTAAATCAGGTACAATATTTTTATTATATAATTCTTTAAAATTACTCATATTCTACTTACTCGCTTTCTTGGTAGTTTTCTTTGCAGGTTTTTCTTCCTTTTCTACCTTATTTTTTTCTTTAACTGTAGTTTTTTCACTTTTCTTAGCAGTCTTTGAAGCGGTAACTACTTTTACATTTGATACATGAATAGGAGCTTCAATATCAAATATTCCGCCTTTATCATTATTGTTTGTAGGTTTACTATGTTTTTTATTCATATTAATTCCTTCAACAACTACTTTATTTTCATTTTTTAAAGTTCTAATAACTTTTCCTTCTTTACCACGATCTTTTCCCGCGATAATTTTTACATTGTCTCCAACTTTAACTTTCATGATAACCTCCTACAATACTTCAGGTGCTAAAGAAACGATTTTCATATAATCTTTTTCTCTTAATTCTCTAGCAACTGGTCCAAGTACCCGTGTTCCCACAGGAGACTTGTCATCTTTAATTAATACACAGGCATTATCAGAAAATTTGATATAAGAACCATCTGAACGTCTTACACCATCTACAGTTCTAACAATTACTGCTTTTACTACTTTACCTTTTTTAACAGGACTATTAGGAATGGCTTTTTTTACTGTGCCAACAACAACATCACCAATGTTACCATATTTAACTTTAGATCCGCCCATAACTCTTATAACTAAAAGTTCCCGAGCACCACTATTATCAGCAACATTAAGTCTAGATTCTTGCATTACCATACTAATACCTCCTAAAGAATTACAGCATCAATTAAAACTTCTACTAATTCATATCTCTTTGTCTTAGATAATGGTCTAGTCATTCTAATTTTTACTGTATCTCCTACTTTTGCTTTGTTATTTTCATCATGAGCTGCATATTTCTTAGAATATTTTACACGTTTATTATATAGAGGATGTTTTTTAGCTGTTTCTACTAAAACCGTGATTGTTTTATTATTTCCAGCACTAACAACTCTACCTACTAACACGGGTTTATTATCAGTCATTATTTAACACCTCCACTTATTTCTCTTTCCTTAAGAATTGTTTTCATTCTTGCAACATCACGTCTTAAAGTAGCAATTTGTTTTGGTTTTTCTAAAGTACCATTAGCAAGTTGCATTCTTTTTGTGAATAATTCTTCTTTAGTTTCATTTATCTTTTTTAAAAGATCTTTATCCGATAATTTTCTTAGTTCTTTAATTTCCAAGAGAATCACCATCCTTCTTTACAAATTTAGTCTTAATAGATAACTTGTGAGAAGCTAATCTTAATGCTTCACGAGCTGTGGCTTCATCTACACCAGTTATTTCAAACATTATCTTACCAGTTTTAACAACTGCTACCCATTCTTCAACATTACCTTTCCCTTTACCTTGACGAGTTTCAAGAGGTTTTTTAGTTCTAGGCATATGAGGGAAAATATTAATAAATACTTTTCCGCCCCGTTTCATATAACGAGTCATAGCAATTCTGGCTGCTTCAATTTGGCGAGCAGAAATCCATCCACCTTCTAAAGCCTTTAATCCATATTCACCAAATGATAATTCCGTATTTCCTTTAGCCTTACCATCATAACTTAAACGATGACTTTTACGATATTTAGTTCTCTTTGGCATCAACATGTTTATCAGCTCCCTTCACAACCTTTTTGCTTGGTAAAATTTCGTTTTTATAAATCCATACTTTAACCCCAATTTTACCATAAGTTGTATTAGCTTCCGCCGTAGCATAATCAACATCAGCCCGAATAGTATGTAGAGGAACAGTTCCTTCAGTATATCCTTCAGTCCGAGCCATTTCAGCACCACCTAAACGTCCAGAAACTGCAGTTTTACAACCTTTAGCACCGGCTTTCATTGTATTGCGAATTGCTCTTTTTTGAACTGAACGGAATGGAGCTCTGGCTTCAATTTGACTAGCAATATTTTTAGCAACAATTTGCGCATTTAAATCAGGATTTTTTTCTTCAATTATATTAATGTAAACTTCTTCGCCAATTAATTTAGCAATTTTCTTTCTTAATTTTTCAATGTCTTCGCCACCATGACCAATAATTACACCAGGTTTGGCAGTATAAATAGATACTTCTAAACGTTTACCTTTACGTTCAATAACAATAGAAGCAATCGCGGCATCTTTTAAGTTTTTTTCTAAGAATTCTCTGATTTTAACATCTTTAATTAATTTTTCAGCATAATCATCATCAGCATACCATTTAGATTGCCATTCTTTATTAACTCCAAGACGATATCCTATTGGATTAACTTTTTGTCCCATCTATTTATTACCTCCTTCATCAGTTACACAAACTGTAATATGACTACTTCTTTTATCATGACGATCAACATGACCACGAGAAGCAAATTTTATTCTTTTATAAATAGGTCCAGGATTAACGAAACATTCTTTAATTTTTAAATTTTCTTCAACAGCTCCATTATTATTAACGGCATTACTAACAGCTGAATTTAAAACTTTTAAAATTAAGCGGCTAGCTTTAGTATTAGTATTTTCTAATATGCCTCTGGCTGTTTCTACATCTTTTCCTCTAATTAAATCCATAGTCATACGAGCAAGTCTAGGTTTAATTAAAGCATTTTTATGTATTGCATAAGCTTCCATGTTTCCTCCTACTTATTACCAGCATGGCCACCAAATTTACGAGTTTGACTAAATTCGCCTAATTTATGACCTACCATTTCTTCTGTTATATATACAGGAATAAAATCTTTTCCGTTATGAACGGCAAAAGTATGTCCAACAAAGTCAGGAAAAATTGTTGATCTTCTTGACCATGTTTTTATAACAGTTTTCTTTCCACTTTCATTCATTTCTTTTACTTTTTTCATTAAGGACTCTGCAACATAAGGTCCTTTTTTTAAACTTCTTGCCATTTAATCCTCCTATTTAGCCTTCCTACTAACAATAAGTTTTTCAGAAGCTTTTTTAGTTTTACGAGTTTTTTGACCAAGAGCTGGTTTACCCCAAGGAGTCATTGGGCTCTTACGTCCAACAGGAGCACGTCCTTCTCCACCACCATGAGGGTGATCATTAGGGTTCATAACAGATCCACGGTTAGTTGGACGAATTCCCATATGTCTTTTACGACCAGCTTTACCTAAATTAACTAATTTTATATCTTCGTTGCCGACTACTCCAACTGTAGCAATACAAGTTCCTAAAATCTTTCTTGTTTCGCCAGATTGTAATCTAAGTAAAACATATTTTCCTTCACGTCCTAAAATTTGAGCAGAAGATCCTGCGCTTCGGCAAAGTTCTGCACCTTTTCCTGGTTGAAGTTCAATACAATGAACAACAGTACCAACTGGAATATTTGCTAAAGGTAATGAATTACCTACTTTAATATCCGCTTTTTCGCCATTTTCGATAATCATACCAACTTTTAAACCTTGAGGTGCGATAATATATCTTTTTTCACCATCACGGTAATTTATTAAAGCGATATTAGCTGTTCTATTTGGATCATATTCTATTGTTGCTACTCTACCAGTGATTCCTATTTTATTTCTTTTATAGTCGATCATCCGATATTTTTTCCGAGCGCCGCCACCAATATGACGAACAGTCATTTTTCCTTGATTATTTCTACCACCAGTTTTACTTTGTCTTTTTAATAAAGATTTAGTTGGTTTAGAGGCAGTCAATTCTTCATTTGTTAAAGTACTCATACCTCTCCGACCATTGGTCGTTGGTTTATAATGTTTTATAGCCATAAATTAACCTCCTAAATTTCTATTGAAGAACCATCAGCTACAGTAACCATAGCTTTTTTATAAGTTTTAGTTCTTCCAGAGTATTTTCCAACTCTTCTTCTTTTTGATTTAGTATTTAAAGTATTAACACTTACAACACTAACTTTAAATGCTTGTTCAACTGCTCTTTTGATGTCTTCTTTAGTTGCACTTTTAACTACTTTAAAAGTATAAACATTTCCGCTTCTAGCTGCCATAGACTTTTCAGTTATAACCGGAGCAATAATAATATCTGAATAATGTTTCATTATTTTAATGCCTCCTCAATATTTTTAACCGCTTGTTCGTCACAAACCAATACATCGGCGTTAACGATATCATAACAGTTTATTTCTTCAGCCATAATAACAGCTACATTACTTAAGTTTCTAGTGGCCATATATAAATTTTCACTTTCTTCACTAGTAACAAATAAAGTTTTTTCACCAGCAATTTTTAAATTTTCTAAAACTACTTTAGCTTCTTTAGTTTTTAAACTACTTAAATTAAGATTATCAATAACTATTAAAGCTTTTTCTTTATTTTTATATGTTAACGCTGTTTTTAAAGCAATAACTCTTTCTTTCTTATTAATTTTAAAAGTATAATCTCGAGGATTTACTCCAAATGGAATGCCGCCGCCACGCCATTGTGTAGCTCTTATACTACCTTGACGAGCCCGACCAGTTTCTTTTTGATTCCAAGGCTTTTTTCCGCCCCCAGAAACTTCGCTTCTATTTTTAGTTTTTCTAGTTCCTTGACGAGTTGCATCAAGTTGTAAACGAATCATTTTCTTTAGGCAGTCATCATTAACTTCAATATTCCAAACAGTATCTTTTAAAGTTAAATCTTTTACATTTTCACCTTTAAGATTTTTAACACTTACTTTTGTCATACTTACGCGTCCTTTCCTTATTCGTTTACTTCTGCACTGTTATCTTCAGTACTAGAACTTTCTTTTTCTTCTGTTGTTTCTTCTTGAGTATTTTCATTTTCTTCAACTACAGCATTTTCTTCTGGAGTAGTTTCTTCTTCTATAACTTCATCAACAACAGTTTCATTTTCATAACTAATTATTTCTTTAGCATTTTCTTTACGGCTATTTTTAACAGCACTCTTGATTAAAACTAAAGCATTTTTTGCACCAGGTACATTACCACTTACTAAAATGTAATTTTCATCTTTATTTACTTCGATTATTTCTAGATTTTGAATAGTAACTGTTTCAACACCCATATGTCCTGGTAAATTTTTACCTTTTAATACTCTTTTTGGTAACATAGTACCTAAAGAACCTACAGCTCTATGATAGTGAGATCCATGAGTCATTGGTCCTCGATGTTGATTATGACGTTTAATGGTACCTTCAAATCCTTTACCTTTACTAGTACCTGTTACATCAACTATTTCTCCTACGTTAAATACGTCTGCTCCTAATTTATCACCAACATTATAAGTAGTTTCAACACCTCTAATTTCTTTTAAGAAGCGCTTAGGAGTAGTGTTAGCTTTTTTTGCTCTGGCTACTTCTGATTTAGTAGCATTTTTTTCTTTCTTTTCAAATACGCCTAATTGAATGGCTTCGTATCCATCAGTTTCTTTAGTTTTAACTTGCATTACTACATTAGGTTCAACTTCGATAACTGTAACCGGAATAAGTTTTCCATCTTTAGTGAATACTTGAGTCATTCCGCTTTTGCGTCCTAAGATTCCTTTCATTTTTTTACCTTCCTTTTCTATAATTTAATTTTAATGTCGACACCACTTGGTAAATCTAAGTGATTTAAAGCATCAACTGTTTCCTTACTAGGATTTTTAATATCAATTAATCTCTTATGTGTTCTTCTTTCAAATTGTTCACGAGCGTCTTTATATTTATGTACCGCTCTTAAAACTGTAATTTTTTCAATTTCAGTTGGAAGAGGTACAGGTCCAGATATTTCGCCACCTGTTCTTTTAACAGTTTCGACAATTTTTCCAGCTGCAACATCTAATAAACGATGGTCATAAGCTTTTAAATTGATACGTACTTTGTTACTTGACATTTTTCATGTCCTCCTTTCGCCTATATCTAGTATAGACTTGCTCCGTCCAAGTTCTCTAATTTCTAGAATGATTTTAACAACCTATCCTAGTGTATCAGTAACCTTGCACATCTACGCCAGTCATACAAAAACATTTTAACATTAAAATATATGAAAAAGCAAGTCTTTTTTTCCAAAAACTTGCTTAAATTAAAAATCTAAAACAGGATAATCACTACCTAATTTCCATTTGCTTAATGTATAACCTTCCAGTGATAGATCTATTTCTTTTAAATCTATACCTTCTATATTTTGATTTAAAGTATTTACAAAATTTTGTTTTTTTATTTCATCTATAGTAATTGATGTTCCAACATTATCTAAATTTGAACCAGCTATATTTGCATTATTTAAATAATAATTATATTCTATTTTATTATCTGGGCTAGAACTGATTTGAGCTAAGCTATATTTAGTTATAGCATCTATTGTTCCAATATTATATGTATTTTTTAAATAAATTTTTCCACCCATATTTATAATTCCACTAGCAATATTTTTGGCAGTAATATTTCCTTTATTATAGGAATTAATAATTGATACTGTAAAATTATTAAAATCACCGCCAACTCCAATTAATCCACTACTCACTTCAGAGGTTCCTGTTTTTTTGGTATTATTTATGACATCTCCTAAATTATATGAGTTTAAAACAGTAAGTTTTGCATTGGTTAATTTATTTAATCCAGCATGGCCTATTAAACCGCCTGCATAAGTTATTCTATTTTCAAATGAGTCGCTTGTAACATTTCCAGTATTATAACATTTATCCATAATTAATTCAGCATCATAAACTAAACCAATAATTCCCGCAGTTCTAAAAGAACCGGTTACGTTTCCTGTGTTATAAGAATTAGAAACTATATTAGTATCAATTTTAGAATTTTGAATTATCCCAACTAATCCGCCTACCCAACTATTATCGCTTGTTTTTCCAATAATATTTGCAACATTATAACAATTATCAATACTAATTTCTCCAGCTACTCGACCAATAATACCTCCAGCATCAATTCCCTTAACCGTTGAATCATTATTTATTCCATTACTAGAACCGGTTATATTCACTATTCCATAACTCATTCCCATTAAACCGCCTGTATGATTATCAAAATTTCCGCCAATATATCCTTCAACATTCCCTTCATTATGAGAATTTTTTATAATTGTCAAATTTGTGTTACTAGAATCTTTTCCTAAAAGTCCCCCAGCATAACTTCCTAAATTATTTGTTACTTCTCCTTTATTAATACTATTTTCAATTGTTAATACTCCATCTGTACGACCAATTAATCCCCCAGTACTTGCACCATTAGTTATTTTACCATTATTTATACAATTTTTAATCGTTGTAATTCCACTACCATTGTTATTACCTATAATTCCTCCCGTTAGCCATTCATTACTTTCACTTGTTACATTTACATTATTAACACAATTTTCAATATTTATTTGACAACCCAAATTTTCTCCAATTATTCCACCTATTGTTGCTCGTACTGCGCTTGTTATTTCACCTGTTATTGTTAAATTTTTTATTTCTATTTTTGAATTTCCAGACATCATACCAAATAATCCTAATCTTGCATCGGCTACTGTATTTGATATATGAATATTTTTAATTGTATTATTTAATCCATCAAAATTACCTGAAAAGGCATTAACATTACTATAACCTATTGGTGTGAATCCTTTTCCATTTTTATCTGTTAATTCATTCATTAAGGCTTCACTACCTGTTTGGTAATCACTTATATTTCCAAAATCTAAATCTTTTGTTAATATATAATACTTTCCTTCTTTACTATCTCCTTTATTTACTTCTTCACTTAATTTTACTAAATCATTTATGGTACTTATTTCATTTAATAATTTTTCTTTGGTTAATATTATTTTTCCTTCAAATTTCTTTCCTGCATTTAGTTGTTGATTATAATCTAAATTCTTAAATATTATCGTTATCTTCCATTCATCGGTTGTACTTCTTGTATCACTTCCTACTACCCTTATTACTTCATCTTCGGCTATTGCATATAAACCTTCTGCTTCCGTTATATCATATCCTTCTGTTGTTTTATTTAATCTTTTCTTTATTTCATACTCATTTTCATTTTTTTCTACTTTTATTACTAATTCAGGTATTCCTTTATATTCTTCTAAATTTTCTTTTTCTTTTGCTTCTTTCGTTATAAACTTTTTTATTTCTCCTTCTTTTTCATAACTAGAATATTCTATTTCATTATTTTCTATTAATATATAAACATTATATGTTGCTTCGGCTTCATTGGTTGTATTATTCGCTATTAAGGTGGCTTTAGCTATACTTGTTTCACTTACATCATCTCCATCTTGTTGTAAATTTTCTTCACTTATATTTAAAGTTATTCCTTCATCAGTTAAAAAAGATAAATCATCCACTGTTCCACTTGTTGTATTTATATTAGCTATTGTAGTATTTCCATTATTACTTTGAAAATAAGCATAAGTTGCACCAATCACAACTATTAATATTACAAATAATCCTATTATAGACAATATTAATGACTTTTTCTTATTTTCCATATATATCATCATCCTTTTATCAAATACTCTATCTAAAGCCCATTTTACTATATATATATATATATCAAGCGTTGGTTTTTTAATTTAAAAAATTTGACAAAAGTTTGACAATATAAAAACACTATCCATTTTCGAATAGTGTATGCAATATCAAATCTTTAAATATTATCAACCCATTTATATCTTTCACGATATTTTGCCATAAAACTATAATCCTCATTTTCCCTTTGCATTCTACCAATAACGATTCCTGGTTTTACATTTTGAGTTTGGGCAAAATTTTTAATGGAAGTAATATCTAATTTTGATTTCTTTAAAAATTTATTATAATCTATGTCATTTATCAATTGATTCTTTGCAAAATTATCAGCCCTTTTTTCAATTTCACTATCTATAAAATAATAGTCAATGTATTGATTTTCAAAATCTTCATTTATTAAATGACCTATCTCATGAAATAACGTAAACCAAAATATATCAGAAAATGATTGGCGAAGTGTCATACAAAGTAATACCTTATCATTCTTTTTTTGAATATATCCTTGAACTGGGGCTCCAACAAAGTTATGGACAACTTCAAAAACTATTCCACATTTAGAAAAAATATTTTTTAATTCCAAAATCATTTCATTAGCTTCAAGAAACATAGTTTTTTTTATTTCCAAACATTTGTCTTCTAATAATTTTTTATTAAATTTACAATCTACAATAGTCTTTTCCGTTAAATGTTCACATATTTTTTTCCATGCATATAAAATATTAACATTTACTCTTATTTTTTTAGATCCTCGAAAGGAAACTTGTTGCAATGGCAAATTAGGTATTGATAATAAATTATTAACACATAAAAATTTTCTCATATTTAAAAGAGTTTGAGCTTTAGTTGGTTCTTTAGCAATTATTTCATTTAATTCACAATATTTAACAATATCTTTTAATTCATTTAATACTTGAAATTCTTCTTTTTCAATATGATTAAGTTTTTCTAATTCTAATAATTCTTTATCATAGTTACCTTGTAAATTAATCCAAAATTCAGTTGGAATATTAAATACATATTCCAACGAATTAGCAAATTTAGAAGATATATTTTTTTTACCTTTTATTATTTCACAAATATGTTTAGGAGAATAACCAGTTCTTATCGCTAATTCTTCTTGAGACATTTTATTTTCATCTAACAATTCTTTAATAGTTATTCCTGGATGAATTAATAAATCAAGGGATAAGCCATTCATTTTTTCCATCATGATATTCTATCACTCCTTTTATATTGACATTTTTGCATTCTTTTAAACCATTATTATCCATTTTCTCCGACAATGGTTCTACTATTAATCTATAATTTTTATTTAAATGTATACCAAATAAATTATTTAAATTTCCGGAAAGAGGATGAGGTTTTCCTAAACCATAATTTAAATATTCTTTAAAATTTGCTGAAGCTTTCATTTCATTTATTCTTTGAAAAAGCATTCTTGCCATTTCTAAACCAACTTTTTTTACTAATTTATCTGCGTTAAAAATTATTTTTTTTACTTTAGGATCGTATACTACAAGTTGCAAACCTTAACCCTCCTTTATTAATTACCTAAAAGGTAATTTAATTTTAACATTTAATCTAATTTAAATCAACAATATTTTATTAAAAAAAAAAAAAAAAAAAGATAACTATCAAAATTAATAATTATCTTTTAAAATTATATTATAATTATTTAACGTTAATAATTCCTAGTTTACCATCTTTTCTTTGATATAAAACTGAAACGCATTCTTCATCAATATTTTTAAATACAAAGAAATCATGATTTAATAATTCCATTTGTAAAATTGCTTCTTCTTCATCCATTGGTTTCATTTCTACATTTTTTCTTTTTACAATTTTAGTTTCATCAATTTCTTCTTCGGCAACATCAAAGTTAAAATTCATTTCAAATTTATCAATATTTTTATATTTATCATTTAATCTATTTTTATTTCTTCTTATTTGCTTTTCTAATTTATCTGCTACCAAATCTATTGCTGCATATAAATCTTGATGATGTTCTTCAGCTCTTAAAGTAAAACGACTTGTAGGAATAGTTACTTCAATAATTTGTTCATTATTTCTTATTCTGATAATTACTTTTCCTTCAACATTTTTACTTTCAAAATAACGATCTAGTTTACTTACTTTTTCATTAATATAATCCTTTATAGCCTTAGTAACAGTAACTTTATCTCCCCGAATATTTAATTTCATTATATCACTCTCCTAAAATGATTATAACATTATTCCACGAAAAAAACTACTAAATTGTAGTAGTCATTCTTTGTTCTATTACATCAATAGCTTGAAGCCCTTTTGGTGTTTCCACAAGCTTAAAATCTACAATACTGCCTTCACTTAAGGTTTTAAACCCATCTTTAACAATTGCTGAATAATGTACAAAGATGTCTGAAAGTTGTTCATTTTCAATGAAACCATATCCTTTTTCATTGTTGAACCATTTAACCTTTCCAGTCATTATTCCTTTTCACTCCTTCCTTGATAAAACTAATATAGCATGGCTTAACGGTTAAAGGAATAACTAATCGTCCTACAAATTTCGACAAAAAAATTAAACGACCTCAAAATATTAACATATTAAAAAATCGTTTGCAATGCTTATTTCAAAAATTCATCAAGTAAAAACGTATCATTGTTAGAGAACATGTATCCTATATTTTGAGATTTTTCTTCTATTTCTTTTAAAAAGTCACTTAAATTAGGATTTAAACCAAATCCAAATATATTTCTTTTCTTTAATCTACTATTTATTAACTTAATTATTTCTTTTTGATTTAATAAATTTGTTTCAATAAATAAACTATGTTTTTCTTTATAATAATCTATATAACTAATTATACAATATGTATTATTATAATTTAAATAAGCATTGGTATTATTTAATTTATATATTTTCATTTCATTAATTATATTAATTTTTCGATAATTTAAATTGGTTAATACATTTATTAAAACATCTATATCTGCTTTAGTATAACTAGGATTAATAATAACTGTTATATTATCTCCAAATAAAGTATTATTTATTTTCTTTTCATTTATAAACTTTTTATAACTAGATATAAATAATTTAATATTAGCTATTTTACCATTTTTTAAAGCTTTATTATTTATTTTATATTTTATTATTTTATTATTTTTTTTCGAATAATATAATAAACAATCATCTACAAAGTATAGGATATTTTTATGCATAATTTTACCTCTTTTTATATTTTAATCTAGTAGTTTCTCCTCCTCTTATATGTCTTTCTTCAAGATGTTTTAACATAATTGAATCAATTTCTTTAGCTAAATTTTCATCAATTTTTTTTAATCGTTCACTTAAATCTTTATGAACTGTACTTTTACTAACATTATATTTATTAGCAATAGTTCTAATAGTATCTTTAGTTTTTAACATATAATTAGCTTCATCTACTACTCTTTTATTAATATCTTTCATTTATTAAACAACCCCTTAATAAAATTTATTATTAAGAGGTTTAATTTATGATTAAGCAAAGTCTTTTAAATTCATTTCATAAAAATCTAAAGGATTTATAGCTGTACCATTTTGGTATACTTCAAATAACAAACAATTTGCACTTTCATTTTCTAAACTATTATCCCCACTTTTACCTATAACAGTTGAATTAGTAACTTCGTCATTTTCTTTTACTAAAACTTCACTTAAACTATAATAAACAGTTTTTAAATTATTATTATAAGTTACTTCCACAACATTACCAAGTATTTCATCAGTAGTAACTTTTGTTACGGTTCCTGACGTTGCACTTATTACTTCAAAAGCTTCAGATGAACTATATAAAATACCACTATTTTGTAAATAAGTATTTTCATAATATACTAATGATTGTTGTTGATTTTTTTCATCATCATTCATTTTATAAAAACTTTTACTAATATTTACTTTATCACTAGTATAGGGTTTTACTATTGTCTGTTCATTAGTAGTATTTGTTACCGGTAAAGTATCATCCTTTAAAGCATTAACTGCCATATTACCTGAATCATATTTTTGTTCCATACTTGTACCTAAAAAGGCAATGCTAACAAATAAAGCCCCAATTGTAAGAACATATAAACTTGGTAAAACAAAAGATTTTAATTTTCTTTTTTTCATAATCCACCATCCTAATTAAAGTATGGATGGTTTTATTTATTTTTATACATTTATTTCGGAAATTGTTATATCTTTATAAAAATAATTGAGAATATCTTCATAATTTTTACCTAGTTTGGCAAGTTCATTAGCCCCATATTGACTCATACCCACGCCATGACCATAACCTTTGGTTGTTATGGTAACTAAATCATTATTAATAGTTATTTTAAAATCGGTTGATCTTAAATTTAATAATTTACGAATTTCGGTTCCTTGATATAACTTATCATTTATTGATAAACTATTTATTCTCCCCGTATCAGAATAATTAATAGATTCGATTTTAATATTTTGACAAGTTATATTTAATTTATTACAAAATTCTTCTTTTTTCATTGTAGTTGTTACTTCAAAATTTTTCAAATTTTTATCGAAACTAGCATCAACACTTGTTAAATAATCTTTAGATTCTCCAAAAACTAAAGCAGAATCTTCCGTATACCCATTACTAATGGCAAAATAAAATGCACAAATAACTTCATTATTATAGGTTAATACTTTATTTTTAGTACTTTCAACAGCTTCCTTTACTTTATTATAATATGTTAAAAAATCATTTTGCCATTTATCATGCATTTCATCAACAGTAATATATGCTTGATTAGTAACATCTGTTACTAAATCATAATTTTCTTTACTAGTATTAATTTTATAAATTGCATAACTTCTCGCAGCAATTGCTTGAGCCTTTAAAGCTTCCATTTGAAAAGAAGCCGGCATTTCCGCGGCTACTACTCCAATTATATATTCTTCTAAATCCAAATTTTTTAAATCATTAGTTTTACTATCTAATAATGTTACTTCAATATTTTGTTCATTTTTTTCTTCTATCTTTTCTTCTTTATAATTTACTTTTACCGCAAAATAACTTAATACTAAAATTATTACTATTAATATTTTATTTCGCATATCTATCCCTTATAAAGTATATGTTCCTTCTTCTATTTTATGTATTTTTTCTATTCTTCTTAAATGTCTTTCTTGAGAAGCAGTAGGCGTTTTTAAAAATTCTTTGATTATATCTACTAACTCAGAATAATTAATTTTATAGGATAAAGCTATTACATTTGCCCCATTATGTTCTTTAGCTAAATGAGCTTCTTCTATTGTAGATACTTTAGCACATCTAATTCCTTTTATTTTATTTGCTGCAATAGACATACCAATTCCTGTTCCACATAAAAGAATACCTAAACTATTATTTCTTAAAACATTTTGACATACTTCATACGCAAAATCAGGATAATCATCACCATCACTATTTTCTAAAGTAGTTTTTATAAAATTATAATTTTCCTTATTTAAATCTGTTATTAATTTAGTAACAACATCTTTTCCTAAATGATCACAACCAATATATATATTCATTAAGTTCCCCTCCTAATAATATTATAATATTTTTAATATATTAAAAAAAGAGTATTTTACTTTTTTTATTAAATAATTATTACATTAATTTTTGAACTTGTACTTTTGATAAATTAGTTGCTTTAGCTATTTGTTCTATTGGTAAATTTATTTTTAATAAATTTTTCGCAATTTCGATTTGTTGCTTTTTCATCCCCTTATTCATACCTTCTTGTTCCGCATCTTCTTTTATTGTATTTATTAACATTTCATTATCTTTTTCATAGTCCCAATTAAATACAAATTCTTCATTCATTTTTTTCATTTTCTTTTCATATGCCATTATTATTTCATCTTCCTTTCTTTCTTTTCTTAATTGTTCTAATTCTTCTTTATCTAAACATAGCATTAATACATGAATATATTCTTTTACTTTTTCATCTTTAGAATACCATAATTCTTTTAAATAATCCATATTTATTTCTACTATTTGTAAATTTTCAATATACTTTTTCCCGGTTTTATTATCTTGCATAAAATGATTATATCTTTTTATTTTTCCTTTATTTCCATAATTTAAATTTATTTGATAAAATTTCTTTTCATTATTATAACTTTTACTATTACCTGTTAACTGATTATAAAGGCTTGTTATATATTTAAAATTCCTTTTTTTAATACTTTTACTTATATTACTATTTACTTCAATATTAACATAAGCATCTCTAGTCTCTACTAGAGAGTCCATTATCTTTACTCTTTCTTTTATATTCTTTACTTTATGTTCCGTAGATAAATTATTTATTACCTCTTCCTTAGTACCTATAACTTCGGTTAATAAAGTATTTAAAAACATATAATTATTACTTAACATAATACTTTTAAATACTTTATCATATTTGCATGTCAGCCATCTTGTTTTTAACTTAGTCATAAAACCTTCTTTCACTTATATATATTCCCCTTAGATGGTTGATTTCCTTCTTTCACTTATATATATTCCCCTTAGATGGTCGATTTCCTTTTTTTATTTATAATTTTTTTTATTTTATTAAAAAAATTATAAATTATAACATCAAAAAAATAAGTTTTTTATCACTTATTCTCCTTGTTTTTTTAAATGAATATTAATTTAATAATCTAATGTTGGATAACCATTACTACCTAATTTCCATTTACTTAATGTATAACCATCTAGTAATGGATCTATTTCTTTTAATTCTTTACTAATATCATTTTCTTTTATTGTTGTCTCATTAACTATATTTTTATTTAAAATATCTACAAGTAAATTATTTGCTTCGGTTATAGGAGTAGCATTAAGATTAATATTACTTGCATCTAATCCACTTTTATAATAAGCATTATAAGTAACTTTATTTGATGCATTACCACCCAAAACAAAACCTATTCCATATTTGTTTGTTGCATTTACAGTTCCTAAATTATATACATTATTTAAATATATCTTTAATAAATTTAATGGTTCATTATTCCACACAACTGCAATTCCAGTTGCATTATTATTTGCTTTAATATTACCAACATTATATGAGTTTACGATGTAAGCTTCGCTTGAATGAGCAAGACAGCCAACTATCCCTGTTATTGCATTTGCACCACTAATATTGCCTAGATTATAGCTATTTAAAATTCTAAGTTTACACGTATAATCACATAAGCCTACTATTCCTCCTAAGTCTACATTACCAGAAAATTCTGTTTCAATATTTCCTTCATTAAAACTTTTATCAATAATTATACTACTGTTATTAACAAGACCAACTATTCCTCCCCCTCTAAATGAATTTATTATTTTATTATGATTAGATGAATTGGTTATTATACTTTTTGAAGAATTATATATATAACCAACTATTCCACCAACATATGAAGTTTGTAAACTTTCTCTTTCATCATTAATTTCACCATTATTTTTAGCATTATTAATATTTAATATACCATTATTTTGTCCTATTATTCCTCCGGCCAAAATGTTAGAAACAGCATTATCTTTTGATATAGTAATTTTTCCTTCATTTGATGAATTATTTATATTTATATTTCCTACAATTGTGTTACCAATTAAACCACCAATATTTTTGGCTGTACTTCCTTTTATTTCATTATTATTATGACAATTATTCATTTCTAAATTAACTACATCGCCATCCATAGCCCCAATAATTCCACCAATTGTAGTTCCTACATTATTAATAACTTCTCCTTCATTAAAGATATTTTCAATTATTAAATTTCCACCTTGATAACTACCTAAAATTCCCCCAACGACTGCGCCACCATTAATAGTGCCTTTATTAACACAATTTATTATTTTAGATTCACTTGATTCGTTACCATATATCCAACTAACTATTCCACCTACAGCATACGAACCAAAATTATTTGTTATATTTACCTCATTTACACAATTATCTATAATGCTGTTTTCTAATCTATTTACTATTCCACCAAGTGGGGTGGCTATATCTGTTGTTACTTCTCCACTTAATGTTAAATTTTTTATTTCTCCTTTTTGCACCCAACCAAATAGTGCATAATATGCATTTTGCGTTGTTTTATCTTTCAAATATAAATTTCCTATTTTATGATTTTCACCATCAAATGTGCCACTAAATGGTTTATCAATACCTATTGGTGTAAAACCACTTCCAGTAGTTAATTCACTCATTAAGGCTTCACTACCTTCTTGGTAATCACCTATATTTTCAAAATTTAAATCTCTTGTTAATATATAATACTTTCCTTCTTTACTATCTCCATCATTTACTTCTTCACTTAATTTTACTAAATCATTTATGGTACTTATTTCATTTAATAATTTTTCTTTGGTTAATATTATTTTTCCTTCAAATTTCTTTCCTGCATTTAGTTGTTGATTATAATCTAAATTCTTAAATATTATCGTTATCTTCCATTCATCGGTTGTACTTCTTGTATCACTTCCTACTACCCTTATTACTTCATCTTCGGCTATTGCATATAAACCTTCTGCTTCCGTTATATCATATCCTTCTGTTGTTTTATTTAATCTTTTCTTTATTTCATACTCATTTTCATTTTTTTCTACTTTTATTACTAATTCAGGTATTCCTTTATATTCTTCTAAATTTTCTTTTTCTTTTGCTTCTTTCGTTATAAACTTTTTTATTTCTCCTTCTTTTTCATAACTAGAATATTCTATTTCATTATTTTCTATTAATATATAAACATTATATGTTGCTTCGGCTTCATTGGTCGTATTATTGGCTATTAAGGTTGCTTTAGCTACACTTGTTTCGCTTACATCATCCCCATCTTGTTGTAAATTTTCTTCACTTATATTTAAGGTTATTCCTTCATCAGTTAAAAAAGATAAATTATCTACTGTTCCACTTGTTGTATTTATATTAGCTATTGTAGTATTACCATTTACACTTTGAAAATAAGCATAAGTTGCACCTACTACCACTATTAATATTACAAATATTCCAACAATTAATAATACTAATGATTTTCTTTTATCCTCCATATATATATCATATCCTTTTATCAAATACTCTACTTTTCCTTATTTTACTATATATATATATATATCAAGGCCTTGGTTTTTTCTTTGACAAAAGTTTGACAATATAAAAACACTATCCATCTTGGAATAGTGCATCTAACTTACTTATAATTTTATTTATTATCTTGGTTTAGCCCAAATTTACGATTAAACTTTTCGATATTGCCAGTTTTTTTAGTAGTATTTTGTTTACCAGTAAAGGCTGAATGACATTCACTACAAATTTCGACATCAATCTTTTCCTTAACAGATTTAGTTTGAAAAGTTGCTCCACATGCACATGTTACTGTAGCATCTTTCATTTCGGGATGAATATTTTTTTTCATTTTTTACTCTCCTTCCGCCATGCTTCAATATTGAAGCATAGTAATTTGTTTCTTTAGTATTATAACATATTTTTAATATCGTGCAAGTAAAACTAACTTAAAAGTTTTAAGATATTTTTAAAAATTACTTGATGAGCCTCATAACTCATATAATAACTATTTTTTTGTAAATAATATTTTTCATTCAAAGATATTGGTAATAAATCCATATATTTAGCATTATACATATCAGCTATTTTTTGTAATTTAGAATTTATATTCAAAGTATCATTTTTACTAAATTTTAACGCGGGATATAATCCCATAATGATAATATCTTTATCATAAAAAGATCGAATATTTGTTAATAACTTTTTATATTCATTAATAAAATTATCTTGATATTCTTTAAAATCATTTGTTCTTAAAGACAAATTAGCAAATTCATCAACCCCAATTGCAATAGTTAATATATTACTTTTTTCAATTAATTGCTTAATAGGAATTTTACTTGTTTTACCTACTTCATTTTTTTCTAAATAATCATTTAATTTATCAATAGTTAAATAACCAATAGAAAACTCTTTATTAAAATAATTTAAATTATTATTTTTTTCATAGTATTCCGCGAGATAATCATTAAAACTGGGACCAATTACATTATATGGAGTCATACCTAAACTAATACTATCCCCAATTGCCATAATATTTATTTTGGTATTTTTATGTTGGGTGGAAATAAAAAAAGTTATAATACTACCTATAATAATTATTAATAATAATTTATATCTTCTTTTCATAAAACCCCCAGAAAAAAAGTAGAGAACTTCTTCTCTACATTATACTTCAACTATCTCGATCTTAGCACCAACATTAGATAATTTATGAATTATTCTTTCGTATCCTCTTAGTATATGTTCGGCATCATTTATAATAGTTATTCCCTTAGCAATTAAACCCGCGGTTACTAAAGCAGCTCCACTTCTTAAATCTGTTGCAATAAGTTCAGCCCCATGTAAAGAACATTTGCCATGAAAAGTAGCATGTTGGCGTTCATATTCAATAACTGCTCCCATTTTTTGTAAATTAGGAACATGTCCCATACGATTTTCAAAAATTGTTTCTTCAAATTGGCTAATGCCTTTAGCTTGCGTAAGTAAAACACTCATTGGCTGTCCTAAATCGGTAGGAAAACCAGGATATACACTAGTTCGGACATTAACGGCTTTTAAATTGCTAGTACGATTTAAAATAACTTGGTGGTCTGTTACTTTTAATTTAACCCCCATTTCCTTTAATTTATTTAAAACTACGGTAAGGTGATTAGGATTAACACCATCAATAATTAAATTTTTACCAATTAAAGATCCCATAATAATATAAGTTCCTGCTTCTATACGATCCGGTATAACTTCTATTTCCGCGGAATGCAATTCTTTAACCCCATTTATAACAATAGTTTCAGTACCAGCCCCTTGGATATTCGCTCCCATTTTATTTAAAAATTCAGCAATATTTTCTATTTCTACTTCCCTGGCAGCATTATTTATAATGGTTGTACCCGATGCCATAACCGCTGCAAATAAAATATTAATAGTAGCTCCTACCGAAGCAAAATCTAAATAAATATTTGCTCCCTTTAAATTATCGGCTGTAATTATGTACTTAGTATCCTCTTTAATAATTTTAGCCCCCAAAGCTTCAAAACCTTTTAAATGTAAATCAATGGGTCTACTTCCAATATTACATCCCCCGGGAAAATATATTTCCGCTTTTTTAAATCTTCCTAATAAAGCTCCCATAAAATAATAAGAAGCTCTTAATTTATTACTTAATTCTTCATCTATTATATTATTTTTAATTTTTAAAGTATTAATTTTTAAAATTCCATCTTCTTCTTTCACGGAAACATTTAATAAATTTAATATTTCGATTAAAGCATCTTTATCAGAAATATTAGGAACATTTTTAATTGTTAATTCTCCACTTGCTAACACACACGCGGGAATTAAAGCAACGGCACTATTTTTAGCTCCGCCAATTTTAATTGTTCCAGTTAAAGAATGATTGCCTTCAATAATTATTCTTTTCATTTTTCGCCTCCTAAGGAAGTGTCTTTAATTAAAATATACCTATTTTTTTTCTCGATGTCAATTGTTATTTAAATATATGAATTATTCCCAAAATAAGAAGTAAAACTATACCTAAAAAATTAGCTAATTTACCTAAATGATTAGAACAATATTTACCAATAGTTAAACCTAAATAAGTAAATAAAAAACTACAAATAGCAAAAATAATACTGGCAATTATTTTTTGATTTGTTAATGCCGATATTCCAAAACCCACGGAAAAACTATCAATACTTACTGATAAGGCTAAAAATAATAAACCAATTATCGATAAATTAAAATTAGATTTATCTTCTTTAAAATAATGATATAAAATATTAAAAGCCAAAGCTAACAAAATAATTCCTAATAATTTATTAGTTGTTAAACTTAATAAATTAATTAATTTTCTTCCTAATAAATTACCTAACAAAGGCATAAAAAAATGCAAAACACCAACCATTAAAGGTAAAATAAATACCTTTTTGGCTTGGGTAAAAGTACCTATTGATAAAGACAAAGAAAAAGTATCCATGGATAAAGATATACCAATAAGAATAATGGATACTATTTCTTTCATCATATCACCTTTTAAATTATATTTTTTAAAGGCATATTTATTAATAAAATTTTTCTATTATTTTTTTAATATAAAAACTATATGTTATTTCATCTAAATCTTCTTCTTTAGCCTCAATTAAACACAAAGGAGGAAACAAAACACACCACCAATTATCACCTTCACCTTCTCCTAAAGTTATAACTAAAGATTCATATTCACCCGCGGGATAACTTATTCCATATAAATATTTTTCAGGAAAATAATTGTTACCATAATTAATTTTATAAGGAACATTATATTTATTTATTTTTTCTTCTATTTCGGGTATTACTTCTTGAATTTCTTTTCGCGTAGTTTCAATAGTTAAAGATTTATTTAAAATAGGATTAATAACAGGTTCTACTTCTTTTTTTATTTTTTCTTTTAAAGCTTGATCTTCTTCACTATTACTATTAGCAATAATTCGGTACCTAATAGCATTCTCAGGAATAATTATATTATTAGTTTTTTCGACTTGACTAAGTAATAAAATAATAAGAATAAATAATCCTATTATTATTTTTTTCAAATTTATCACCTATTCTTATTTAGAACAAATAAAAAATATTTATTCACTAAAAATGAATAAATATCTATCTAAATTATTAAAATCTTTTTGAAATTCATATTTGTAATTAGGATAATGTTCTTCTAATAACTTAGTTAAAGAGTTCTTTTCATCGCTTCCAATTTCAAAAGCCAATAAAAATTTTTTCTTTAAAATGTCTTTACTATATTCTAATATTTTTTTATAAAAATATATTCCATCATCTAAAGCAAATAAAGCTAAATGGGGTTCATAAATTTTCACCTTTTCTTCGACAAAACCATCATAAGGAATATAAGGGGGATTACTAATTACAATATCATATTTTCCTTGGGGCTTTTCAGTCATATCTCCTTCAATAAAATTTATATCTACGTGATTTAACTTAGCATTTTCTTTAGCAAGTTTTAAAGCCTCGAAAGATATATCGATAGCCGTTACATTAGCATCAAGTTCTTTTTTTAAAGCAATAGCAATACAGCCACTTCCCGTACCTAAATCAATAATGTCTATTTTTTTATTAAACATCGCTTTCGCATAGTTAACAGTTTTTTCAACTAAAAGTTCGGTTTCAAAACGAGGTATTAAAACATTTTCATTAACTTTAATAATTGAGTTATAAAAATCAACATCACCAATTATGTATTGAACAGGATAACCTTCATGAAGCTTGGCTAAGGCTTGGGTCTGCAAATCCTTTGCCACGTAACGCTTTATTAGTTCTTCATCAGTCATTGTTCTCTTTAGTCCCTGCTAGTTTTAATTTTAAATCTTCCGTTATTAAAGAATCTATAATAGGATCTAAGTTTCCATTCATTACCCGATCTAATTCCATAATTGAAAAATTTGTACGATGATCTGTTACCCTATTTTGAGGATAATTATAGGTTCTAATTTTTTCACTGCGATCGCCAGTACCAATTTTATTTTTTCGTTCACTTCCTAATTCTTTTTCTTGTTCTTGAAGTAAACTATCATATAATTTTGCTTTCAACATCCGCATAGCATTTTCTTTATTTTTTAATTGACTTCGTTCCGTTTGACAAGTAACTACAACTCCTGTAGGTACATGAGTTATTCTTACAGCCGAATTAGATGTATTAACGGATTGTCCTCCGGCTCCTGATGAATGATAAACGTCAATTTTTAAATCACTTTCTTTTATGTCAATGTTAACATCTTCAGCTTCTGGCATAACTAATACTGTTGCCGTTGAAGTATGAACTCTTCCTTGAGTTTCCGTCGCGGGAATTCTTTGAACTCGATGCGAACCACTTTCATATTTTAATTTAGAATAAACATTATCGCCTTTTACCATATATTCTATTTGCGAATATCCACCACTGGTACCCTCTATTTCATGCATTACTTCGATTTTCCAACCGTTTTTATCAGCATAATAAGAATACATTCGGAATAAATCTCCAGCAAAAATGTTAGCTTCATCGCCACCTGCAGCTCCTCTTATTTCCATAATAACATTTTTACCATCATTTTCATCTTTAGGAACTAATAATATTTCTAATTCTTTTTTCAATCTTTCTTCTTCTATAGTTAATCTTTCAACTTCTTCTAAAGCAAAATCTTTTAATTCGCTATCATTTTCCATCTCTTTAGCTTGTTTTAAATCATCTAATACTTTTTTATATTCATTATATACTTCGACTATTTCTTTTAAATCACTTTGTTCTTTAGATAATTTTTTCAAAGTATTAAAATCGTTTAATACTTCTGGTTTCACTAATTCTTCCGCTAATTCATTATATTTTGTTACAATAGCTTCTAATCTATTTATCATATAGATCCTCCTTTTTTCATTTTATCAAATATTATGAAAAAAACAAACTTTTTTTAACCTTTTTACTTAGTAAATGAGTGGGCTCTTTTTAAAGTTAAGGAAGATGTTTCATAATTTTTTAAATATTGTTTTAAAAAATATACTTTATCTATATTATGCAGAAATACTAAATCACAAAATTCCAAGGCTTGCTCTAAATATATTTCATTATAACTGCTTATATCTTTATAACTTCGACCATTAAGTTCTTTTCTTTTTAAGACAATATCTTCTTGATATAAATTACCTACCCCATTAGTTAATATATTAGCAAACAAATTAACATTATTTTGCCAAATTACAGGATTAGTTGTACCATTAGGACATCTAAATTCAATAGTGTTCATTTCTCCTACAGTATGAAAATCATATAAATTAGTAAAATTAACGGCTTCGTTCCGATAAATCTTTCTATTACTATTATTGTGAAGTAATTTATATATTTCTCTAAATAAATCTTTAATAGATTCATCTTTTTGCATCATTTCATAATATAAATCATATTCGCTACCCAATAAATCTGCGATAGGCATAGCAAATTCCATAATCTTTTTTCTAGGTGTTAAATACTCTCCATAGCAAAACCGAAAAATAATATTTTCATAAACCATCCAAAGACATAAAAAATGATATAACTTTTGCGCTTCTTCATTTAAAATATTAGCTCCAATATGAATATGACCAGCAGCATAGCCTTTAATTTTAGAATGTTTTTTTAAATATTCACAAATTTCCTTTACTTGTCGCCAACAATAATTATCATCTTTTAAAATAGGAGAAATAATTTCCCCACCCATAGGAACTGAAGAATCTTCTTTAACTAACCATTTACCCTTATCATTTAAAAATTTGTTATTTTCCATATTTAAAAATTTGGCTTCTTGTTTTTTGCTTAATTTATCACATTCTATTTCTAAACCATACGTAATGTGGGAATCTATCCCTAAACTTTCCCGAAACTCTAATTTATAATCTTCTATTGAATGTAAAAAATCTTGTAATGCATCAAAACTTAACTTCGTTAATAATAAATTAGATAGTGTGAAAAGTTTTATGGAAAACAAGTAGCACAGAGTAAAAAGATATTAAAATGAAAATTTTAATATAAATCTATCAAAAAAGATAGAAAAATTGTTCTTTGAAAATAGTAATTAATAAAAAAAGACATGATGAAAACAAGTAAAAATAAGAATTTAACTTAAGCGTAAATATCAGAGTACTTGTAACCAAGATTAAGGAGTTCAATCCATTTGTTAGGCATATTAGAAATATTTTTAAGTTCGTCAAGTTCAACAGGAGTTTTCCAGCCTAAGGCTTTATTAGGTCTTAAGAAATTATTAAAAGAAGCAAATAAAACCATGTAGGAATTGGCATTATCAAGAGAAGAAAAACCACCTTTAGGACGATAATAATATTTTAAAGTACGATTAAAGCGTTCAATGATTTGCTTTTCAGAACGATATTCTTTAGAAATATCATCTTGATTTGTAAGACCAATAACCTGATAAAGATTAAAAGGTAAACCATGTTGAGAACAATACTCGTTAGCAACATTATAGATAGGATTACCATCGGAAATGACATTCAAAGATTTAGGTAAAGTATCGTACTTAATTAAGGTTGAATAAGCAGCTTTAATAGAAGATAAAGAATCACGATTTTTGTAGACACGATAAGAAGTAACAATTTTATTAATAGCATCAAACCAAAAGAAAACATAAGCGGTTTTACCTAAGATTTTAATGTAAGTTTCATCGGCAGCAATAGTATCAGAAAGATTGTAAGGATAAAACTCTAAAACAGGATGAATGATGGAAGAAGCGGCTTTGCAATAATTTTCAACAGTTTTATAAGAAATAAAAACTTCGTGAATATCTTTTAGAATCGAAGCAGTTTGACGATAAGATAAACCATAATTAACATGATAAGTAAGACATAAACCAATAATATATTGAGAAGAATAAGCGCGAGATAAATCGATAGGAGATTTAATAAATTCACGATAGTCTTTTTGGAGAGAAGGAATATCAATATTAAATTTACGATAAATATATCTAAGTTTAATTTTTTCAGGATGTTCTTTGTAAAGTTTTCTATCATGAACGTTTAAAGAATTTTTATTCTTAAGATAAAAAGGACAATTATCATTTTTACATCGATAAACATCAAAATCGTCATGATGATGGTAAAGAACAAGTTGATATTTACAATGTGGACATTTAAGAATAACATCTTTGTCTTTGTTAGGATTAGTAGAAAAGATAAAGGAACAAACTTTGCATTCAAATTGATTACCTTTACCAGTGTTATCATAAAGATAGTCTTTAGGAGCACCGCAGCAAGGGCATTTAACATCAATAGAAATATTTTTATTGTTTCTACGCTTAATAGGTTTAATGTTATTATCCTTAACAAGTTGTTTCCAATCTTTATGTTCAATTTTAACAAAAGGTTCAATAATAGGAGGATCATCAACATTGAATAAACGATATTTAACGTCTTGAGGTTTATCATCAAGATGCTTAATTTCATCAACTTTAATAAATTTGGAAAGAAAAATAATAATTTTCCAAATAAATTTATTAATACTATTTAAAAATTTAATGATTATTGATATAATTATAGACATGACATATACCTCGTTTCTATTGTTTGATGATAATCATTATACAGGTATATGTCATTTTTTGATAGATAAAAATAGAAATTTCTATATAAAAACCCCTTCAAAAAAGAGGGGGTAAAGAAAAATATATAGAAATTATAGAAAAATAAAGAAAAAAACAGGTAGTTTGTATATAAACTATGCACACTACC
>CANRAL010000012.1 GCA_947628585.1 uncultured Bacilli bacterium
TTTCATTAAAATCACCTATAAATATTATAACACACAAAAAGACATTTCTTAATAAAATGCCTTATATTTGTACTTATTTATCTCTATTTATTTTGATCTATCATAAATTATCACACATGCCCATTATCATAATACATCACAATTTTATCAAATCTATTCAAATAATTTTCATGCTCTTTTATCATCTTATTTATTTCACTAGAAACTTGTTGTCTTAATACACGACTACTATCAGCATATTTTTTATCTGTAATTATTGTATGATATTTTACAGGTATTTTTCTTGAAAATTGATATATAGCATTAAATATACTTTTTCTTTTTTTGATATCAAAGTTAGAATAATCACCACGTCTCATTATCAAATCAGCCATATGAATCATTTTAGTATAACCAATTCTATTAAGTCTTTCATTTAAAATAGAAAGTTCAGGCATAATATCATCATTTTGTTCATGAAAGGTAAATGAAACTCCATAAAGGTCTGATGCACCCTTACCAAAGCCAAATTCTCCAGTTTCATCTACAAATATATTTAGTCTTCGCATGATATCCCCCCGGCTAAATAAATTATATACTATTTTGGTGAACATTTAAATATAATTTTAAGAAGAATATGAATAATCATTAGAAGTAAGAACAATTGCAATTATTTCTATTTATTTTAGTGTTTTAAAAATCGCTTAAATATTTTTCTGAATTATATACTGAAACAATAATCTATATATCTTTTATTTATTATTCTATTGTTTTAATATTATATTCATATTCCAAAAAAACTATTTAGTTTCTACTTGGTTATTCCCTAATATTTTCACTCCACCATTAGCTTCAACAGTTATTGATGCTAATTCTTTTATTTGTAAATATGCTGTATCTATTTTATCTTGTAAAGATGAATTTAAAGTATTTGATTTAGTAAGTTCTTCTCGTAAAGCTTCAATTTTATCATTTTGCCTATCAATAGTATTTTGATAATCTTTTTTTAATAACTCGATTGAATATTTATGTTCTTTTTCTAATTCTATTGTAATTTCTTTTCTAGTTTTGTCACTTTCTTTTAATAATAGGTTAGGAATATCATCAACTTTAGCCTGTAATTCATTTAATAAATTTTCTTTGTTTTTTACTTCATCTAAAGTCTTCTTAGTTTCTTCTTCCATTGCTTTTAAAACACTTTCTCTATTTTTCTTTTCGTCTTCCCATTCATTATTAGAAATTGTTCTATCTCGCTTTACTTTATAATTATACTCTTCTTCTTCTCTATCTCTTTCCATTTTTAAAGTTTTTATTTTTAAATCATATTCTTTATCTAAAGTTTCCGTTTTAACTTTATACTCATTTTCTAAATTTTTAATTTTTTCTTCTAAATCATTTGTAGCAATAGCTTTCTTTTTTTCTAATTCTGCTATAGCTTCTTTTCCTGCATTCATAACTAAAGTTAAATTAAATAATTCTTTATCAATATCATAAAGACTTTTTAGTTTTTCTTCTTCGGCTTGAATAGCTAGTTCTAAATCTTTAAATTTATTTATCAATTCATTAGAAAAAATATTAGCATCAACATTTTTTTGTGTTTCTTCTACTGCTGCTTTTATCTTTCTTTTTCTTCTTGAGCTGGATCTGATTTAATTTTAGCAATGTTTTTTTCTCTTTCTAAAGCCGCATTTAAAGCATCAAGTATTTCTTGTTTAGTGTTTTTTAAAGTTATTTCATCTTTTTTCATTTCCCACTTCTCCCTCAAATCTATAATTATTGTATCATATTTTTAAATATTTCAAAAATAAAAAAAGAAATAATTTACTTCTTTTCATTCATAACTTTTCTAATTTTAAATTTTGGATAAGCATTTTTAATACGATGATATAATGTTGTATTATTTTCTAACCAACAAACCACTTTCTTTTTTATTAATTCTGTATTATCTACATTATGTTTTTTAATTTCACCTCTTATCTTACTCATTATATTTAAAGATATTATATTATCAATAATATAAATTATAACTAATATAATTGCTAAGATTATTAATATCTTCGAAGGAATAATACTTAATAATTTAAGAAATAAAGGATTTAGAAAATAAACAATTAAAGTACCTAATAAACCAAAAGGAACCATTGTTTCTAAACAAATACGTCCATTAATATTAAATTTTTTCTTAGAATAATCCCACCATCTAGCCTTAAATATTTTTTCCATAATATATGAAGTAAAATATTCTAATACAGAACATATTAAAATAGATTTTAAAAATACTCCTAAAAAATCATGAGTACTACTACCAATTAAGAAAAGAATACCTAATACTCCATGACCATAAATAGGACAAATTGGTCCAATTAAAAAACCACGATTAACAAATTTCTTTTGCTCCCATAAAGTACATATTACTTCTAATAACCAACCTAAAAAAGAATAAATAATAAATAAAAGAAAATAAGTTGCAAATAATTCCATCATGACCTCACAATAAAAATGTTATCACAAAAATAAATAAAAGTAAAATCAACATTAGTTTTCATAAATTAAATATGAATCATTTATTATTTCTCCTAATTTATTAACATTAGCTTTTTTTATAATATTAAAATTAGCTTTAGTATAATATACTTTATATTTTTCTTCTAAAAATTTTTTATCAATATTATTTAAACCATATACGTGATTAATTGAATCATTATTTTTATTATTAATATTATCTTTTATTGAAGTAACAAGATTTAAAAAAATTATATTCATCCCATTATATTTTTTTATAATATATTTAATATCTCCACTATAAGAAGTAGTAAATACTAACATATTTTCTTGATAATTAATAAACATTTTTTCCCTATCGTAATCTTGTTTAAATATTTCCATATTTAAGAATACAAAACCTAATATAATTACTATTATAATGATACTAATAAAAGCTAAAATATCTAATATTTTTTGATTATGTTTATTATTTTTTTCAATAATATTTAAAACATTTTTTTCAAAACTTTGTTGATAATTATCTTTATTTACTATTTCTCCCGTCAGTAAATCATTAATGGAAACTTCTAAAGCATTACTTAAAGGAATTAAAAAAGATAAATCAGGTAAGCCTCGTCCATTTTCCCATTTACTTATAGTTCGATCGGAAACCCCTAAAATGTTTGCTAAATCTTGTTGAGTCATTTTCTTCTTTTTACGATTTATTGCAATAAATTTTCCTATTTTTTCTTGATCCATATTTTCTCATCCTTTCAAACTAATTATAATCTAAAAGAATAAATAAGTAACCAAACGAAAAGTAGAATTTAATTTTTTAAATTAATAATTATTTTTTTTCATTCCCAAGTATTTCATAAACTTTGCTTAATTAAATTTACCAATAAATCTATTTACCTGAATAATTCACTATGACTACCAATCGCAAATAGTACTAAAACTAGTTTATCATCAACATATTTATAAATAAGCAACCAATTAGGTTTGATATGACATTCAGAACAGTCTTTATATGTTTTTTCATTTATTAAATTACGATTATGATATTTAGAATCTAATTTTTCCAAATTCGCTAGTTTTGTAATTACCTCTAATAATTAACTTATATCTTTATTTTGTTTTATAATTTTTTTAATTGATTTTTAAAATTACTTGTAAAGTCAATTTTATATTTAGTGTCTAAATCAAAGTTAATCATTTATAATGACCCTCAACATTTCATTAACGTTATTATAATCCTTCCTTTTACCATCTCTAATTTCTTGAATAATATCTTCGCCTTCTTTTAAAGCATCTAATAATTCGTTATTAGGCTTAGATTAGTTACTTCAAATGGTAATCCATCCTTTTTTATAACTTGTTTTATTGCCATATTTATAAATGTACTCATATTAATGCCTAAATTTTTTAAAATATTGGTAGCTTGTTCCTTATCTCTTGCATCCACTTGGACGTTGATAGTGCTTGTTAATGTTTCCAACTTATAGCACCTCTTTTCTTTCATATTAATGATATCTTTTTTTAATAATTTGTCAACATATTAACAACATAAATCTACAAATTAACAACATTAATACTTTTATTATAGAAGATATTAAAAAAATATGCATTTAAAAAGTTGAGCATAATAACTCAACTACTTTATAAATTTGAAATGGTTGGTAAATTTATTTCAAACTTTTTTATTTATATTCTTTTAATAATTAAGATATTCTTCAATTGAATTTATTTTTCCAAAAATAGTTTTATCAACAATATTTAATTTTTCAAAAACATTTTCATTTATATTATATATAAGAAAATCATTATCATATAAATCTATTAAGGGTATTATTATCAATTTCTATATCTAATTCTTCTTTATAGTTTATGATTTCATCTTTTGATAATAACCGCGTTTCATCAGAAAAAAATATTGGTTCATCTCCGACATATTTTAAAATTCTTGTAATTCATTATTAGCTATATTTTCAAATTTGTCCATATTTAATCCCCCAATTTCAATTTTCATATTGTGATTTTTACATATAAATTTTATTTTGCAAATTTAATGTTTTGTCTTGCCATAGTAATTTAATAATTTTAAATTAATTCATCTAAATTAGATTTATCTGCTTCGAAAAGTTTTATCTTCTTCTAAAGTAGCCGTAGCCGTTCCTTGATTTTTAACAAAATCAGCATCATTTACTATTTTATTTATTTGTTTTTCTTGTCTTATTTCTTGCTCAATGCTAAACTCAATTTCTGCAATACTTTTAATTAAAAATGTATTTAGTTTTCTTTCACTTTCAGTATATGAAACATTATTAGATTTGATTTTTAATAGCTCTTTCTCATAATACTCATTTAATGCTAATAATTTTGCTTTATAGTTTTGTCGCTTAGTCTTATCTTTTAATTCTTCTAATTTTTTTAAAGCTTCAGAAATTTGAGCAAAATAAATATCAAGTTTTACTTTATTTTCTTTTTCAACATTATTACTATTTTTATCAAGTACTTCTTTAAATTTTATTCTTAAATCTTTAAATTGTTTAAGTAATTCTGCTTCTAAACTTTTTTCTTTTCCTAATTTATATTCTTTTTCAGAAATGCCATATTTTTGACATATTTCTTCTTTTTGTAAACTTTTGATAAGAGCTATACCTTCCGTTAAAGACAAACCTAATAATGTAACAACTCCACCTAAAATGCCAAATACTTGAGCAGTTTCTGACCAATGAGCAAAACCTAATAGCCATCCTATGCCAACAATTAAAAGCATATTGAAAATAAGTATTACCGTTGTAATAACTATGCCTCCAGATGCAACATCAGCAAAATTCGAATCTAATTTTATTTTATTATAATTATTTAAATATTCATTATTTTTAGATAAATCATCTTCCATCTCACTTATTTTCTTATCAATAATAGCGATATTTTGATTAATTGCCAAATCAATTGATTTGTGATTACAGTTTGAATCAAGTAATTGATCTTTTATATTTAAAAATTGTTTATATAATATGTAATATAGTTTATTATTACTTATATCATTATTTGCTTTTTTCATTATTAAACCTCTATTTTATTATATAATAAAAATTTATTTAAAGAAAGCCATTTTTAACTTTATTCGTCGCGAATCCGTCGCGAATGAAAGTTTAAGTAATTTTATAAAATTGTTATAATAAAAAAATTGCCATATATTAGGCAAAAATTTTGGAGGAGCCGGCCGGATTTGAACCGGCGAATCAAGGTTTTGCAGACCCACGCCTTACCACTTGGCTACGGCTCCATCTCCCTACACGCATTAATTTTACCTTAAATAAGAGGTTTTGTCAATTAAACTTCTACTAATATACTTATAATATATGATAATAAAAAAAGAAAATATCAACATTAAATGATTATTTTCTTCTTATAGTTATTTTTTTTAATCTTAAAGCATTAAAAACAACGCACAAACTCGATAACATCATGGCAGCACTAGCAATCATCGGATTTATTTTTAATCCTATTTGACTAAATAATCCCATAGCAATTGGAAGCATTAAAATATTATAGAAAAATGCCCAGAATAAATTTTGTTTAATATTTCTTAAAGTCTTTTTTCCAATTATTAAAAATTCTTCTATTTTACTAAATTTTTCACTTGTAATTATTACATTAGCAGCATTAGTCGCTATATCGGTACTACTTTTAAAACTTATTCCAATATCCGCGGTAGTAAGAGATGGAGCATCATTAATGCCATCACCAACCATAATTACTTTTTCTCCTTGTTCTTTTAATTTTTTAATATACAAATTTTTATCCTTAGGCATAACATTTGCTTTAATATTAGTTATACCTAATTCTTTACCAATACTTTTCGCAGTTAATTCATTATCTCCAGTTAACATAGTTACTTTATAACCATTTTCTTGAAGATTTTTAATAACTTTTTTTGCATCACTTTTTAAAATATCTTTTACACCAATTAAAGCAATAATATTTGCATTTTCTTTTAAATAAACAATACTATTTCCTTCCTTAGTTAACTTTTCTTCATCTAATAAATATGTTTTATTTACTTCCTTTAATATTTTTCGATTTCCTAATTCATATTTTTTTCTATTTATTTTACCAACTATACCTATTCCACTTAATTCTTGATATTCTGTAACTTTTAAATCTTTAATTTTATAACTTTCAAAAGCTTTAGCAATAGGATGAATAGAATTTTTTTCTAAATTACTAACAATATTTAATAATTCTTTTTCACTATAATCAGAATAATTAAATATATTACTTACCTTTAACTTTCCATAGGTTAGAGTTCCGGTTTTATCAAAAACAATATGATTAATATGCGAAGCAATTTCTAAAGTTGCACTTGATTTAATAAGTATCCCCTTTTTAGCACTTACTCCTATAGCTACAACAATAGCAAGAGGTGTTGCTAAACCTAAAGCACAAGGACATGCTACCACTAAAACAGTTACCATAGTAGTTAAAGCCTCATTTAAAGTTGAACCAATTACCAAATTAAGAAAGAAAGTTAAAAAGGCTAAAACTAAAATAAAAGGAACAAAATAAGAACTAATACGATCAGCAATACGTGATATTGGCATTTTACTATTAGTTGCTTCCAAAACTAAATGAACCATTTCCGAAATAGTAGATTTGGGTCCAATTTTTATGGCTTCATAAAGAACCGTTCCATCATAATTAATTGCCCCTGCCATAACATTATCCCCAACTTCTTTTTTAATAGGTAAAGATTCTCCTGTAATAAATGACTCATCAAAATGGGCGCTTCCTTCAACAATTTTACCATCAACAGCTACTTTCATCCCTGGTTTAACAATTAAAATATCTTTTACATTTACTTCATCAATCGTTATTTCTTTTTCTCCATTTTCCGTTTTCTTTAAAGCCTTTAAGGGAGTAACTTTAACTAATTCTTTAATTGCTTCTTTAGTTTTTTCTTTACTGTTATGATCAATATAACGACCAATTTTAATAAAGAAAATAATCATACAAACAGATTCAAAATATAAATTATGAACCATCATACTATTACCCTTTATAATAAACAAAAAATTAATGAAACTATAAATAAAACTCACAGTTACACCGATAGCCACTAAAGTATCCATATTTGGACTTTTCCAAAATAAATTTTTAAAACCATGATAAATTATATCATAACCTATTAGGATAAAAACTAAAGCCAAACTAAATAAAAATAAAGCATAATTAAGGGGATTTACTTCCATATTTAAAACTAAAAACATCGGTAAATTTAACATATGCGCCATCGAAACATACATAACCATAATTAATAAAATACCCATGATAATTAAATAAAGCTTTTGATGATCTTTTTTATTCTCGGCACTTTCATCATATATACCAGCATATTTATATCCCGAATCATTAATATATTTTCCTAATACCTCAACATCTAAATAATCTTCATAATGAATTAAAACATTTCCCATTACTAAATTAACGGATGCATCAATTACCCCTTCTTGATTATTTAAATATTTTTCAATATGATTACTACAGGCACTACAAGTCATTCCTTCTATTTTTAAAATAATTTTTTTCATTTTTGTCATCCCTTTTATATTTTCTCTTATATTAAATATTTTTGCAATAATAAAAATTGACTTTTATTTTTTCTTTTTTTATAATTTTTTTAGTGATTAATAAATGCGAAATTTAAATAATGAGTGGAATAAAAGAATAATTAGGGAAAACAATTTAATAAAGTATGGTTTTATTAAGAAAAATAATACTTATTTTTTAGAAAAACCTATTTTTAATAATCGTTTTAATGTTATTGTAAAAATTAATAAAGAAAAAAAAGAAGCTCAATTAATTGATATAACTAATAATGAAGAATATATATTGGTAGATATTAAAACCGTATTAGGTAGTTATAATAGTAAAATAAAAGAAGAATATGATAATTTAATTGAAGATATAAAAAATAAATGTACTTCGTTAGAAGTATTTCAAAATAAAGAAACTAAAATAATTATGAATTACATTAAAGATAACTATCATGACAATATTGAATTTCTATGGAAAAATTTAGATAGTGGTATTTTTCGTAATAAAGTTAATGATAAATGGTATGCTTTAATGATGCAAATACCCGAAAATAGATTAAAAGGAACAAAGGATAATACTATTGAAATAATAAATTTACATTACTATAAAGATAAAACTTCGGAAGTAATTGATTATAAAAATATTTTTCCAGCTTATCACATGAATAAAAAAAGTTGGATTTCCATTATTTTAGATTCTAATTTAGATATTAATAAATTATATAATTTAGTTAATATTAGTTATGAATTATCTTTAAAAAAATAATTTTTATTTTATATTTCGACAATTTTTTTATTAATTTCGCGTTATAATATAATTACTATGAATAATAAATTAATAATAAGTATTCTTATTTTAGGTATTACCATTTTTTTAGGTTTTAATACATTAAAACCTAAAGAAAATATCGTAACAGATGTTTTTAAAGAAAAAATTGAAAAGGAGGTAAATACTTTAACCTTAGAAGAAAAAATTGCGCAAATGCTTATAATTTCTTTTGAAGGTTCTACTTTAAATTCTTCTTTAAAAGAAGAGTTAGAAAAATATCCCGTCGGAGGTGTAATTTTATTTAAAGATAATATAACCGATTATAATCAAACTTTAAATTTAATTACGGATATTGAAAATACAAGTAAAATTCCTATGTTTATAAGTGTAGATCAAGAAGGAGGAAAAGTAGCAAGATTTACAAAAGTAAATCCTTATCAATTTACAACTATTCCCCCAATGGCTGAATTAGGTAAAACTTTAAATTCTTCTTTAGCATATGATGTTGGTACGGTAATAGCTAAAGAACTTAGAACTATGCATGTTAATTTAAATTTTGCTCCAGTATTAGATATTAATAAGGGAAATAGTTTTATTGGTAATCGCAGTTTTGGTGCTGATCCCACTGAAGTAAGTAAAATGGCAATTGCTTTAGCTCAAGGTTTAATTGATAATTCTATTATTCCTGTTTATAAACACTTTCCAGGTCATGGAAGTACTATAACTGATAGTCATTATGAATTACCAATTATTAATAAAAATAAAGAGGAACTTTTAAATGATGATTTAATTCCTTTTAGAAGAGCTATTGACGCGGGAGCTGAAGTAATAATGGTAGGCCATTTAGCGACCCCTTTATTGACGGGGAATAATACTCCTGCTTCTTTATCTAAAGAAATAATTCAAGATTTATTAATTGAAGAATTAGGTTATGATGGTTTAATTATAACGGATGCTTTAAATATGCAAGCTTTAACTAATTATTATACCGAACAAGAAATTTACGAAATGGCAATTAATGCTGGAGTTAATATTCTTCTTATGCCAAAGGGAATTGAAGACGCTATCAATTTAATAAAAGATTCCTTAAATAAAGGTACTATTAGTCTAGAAAGTATTAATAAATCCGTAACAAAAATTTTAGAATTAAAATATAGTCGTTTAAATAATAATTACGAAGATGTAACAGTTTTAAATAGTCCAGAACACCAAAATATTATAAATGATATTACTAATTAGTCTTTTATTATTACTATGATTTTCTTAAGCACATATATTAAAATAAAGGAGACTAACAATGAATAATTATTATAAAGCCTTAAATAAAATTCAATGTGCTAAAGAAAATTTAGGAAATGTTTCATATTTATGTTTTGGACCAACTGGTCCTATGGGAAAAAGTTTAACTATTTTAGGTTCCTTTTCTAACTATGAAGAATTAATTAAAAGTCATCCCACTGCCAATGTGGGCGATGCTTACATTGTCGGAGACAATTTATATGTTTGGACTAATGACGATAAAATATGGCTAGATGTCGGTCCTATCAAAGGTCCCCAAGGTGAAATAGGACCAACTGGCCCTCAAGGAATTCAAGGTCTTCAAGGAGTTCCAGGAAAGCAAGGTATACCTGGGCCCCAAGGAATTCAAGGGGAAAAAGGTTTACCTGGGCCACAAGGAACACCGGGAACAAGTGTTACCATATTAGGTTCTTACCCAACCTATGGAGAATTAATCCAAAATCATCCCACCGGAAAAGCTGGTGATTCTTATTTAATAGGAGCTAATCTGTATGTTTGGAATGTCAATCCTGGTTCGTGGCAAAACGTAGGTCAAATTCAAGGACCCCAAGGACCTAAAGGTGATATTGGACCTATGGGGCCAACCGGAAAACAAGGCGAACAAGGAATCCCGGGACCGCAAGGGATTCCAGGCTTACAAGGTCCCCGCGGAGAACAAGGTGTACCCGGAGAAAGAGGCCCCCAAGGAGAGGCAGGACTTCAAGGTGCTAAAGGAGAAGCCGGACCAATGGGACCGCAAGGGCCACAAGGCATACCCGGACCCCAAGGAGTTCCTGGTCCCCTAGAAATACCTATAGCCTTTTTTATGACAGGTAATGCTGACTTAGATCCATTAGGAATTACAGTAGAATCTAATAACCGAATTCCAATTGAAACCAAAATATTTGACTTAAATAATGATTTCACTTTAAACTCTGACAATACAATTACTTTTACCGTAAGTGGAGTTTATCGCATTGATTTTATGGTTGAAGCTTATTCTAGTAGTAGTGCAATTTATCCCGGCCAATATGATGTTATTAGTGTTGGTTTACGAAAGGTTGGTGAACCAACAGTTTATGTCGGTGGTAGTGTTTGGGATTATCAAGAATCAGTTGTTCGTATTAATGCTCATGGTATTATCTCCACTACTTTAGATAATGACATTTTCGAATTAGTTAACTTAGCTCAAGATTCTATTCATTTAGTTAGTCCCAACACTAATAGTTTAATAACAGAATCATCATTTGCTAATACTATAGTAACTCTTATTATTGAAAAAATAAAATAGCAAAAAAAGTCCGAATATTCGGACTTTTTGAAACTTTGAAATAAATTTTTAACGTTTACTAAATTGTGGAGCACGACGTGCTTTTCTTAAACCATATTTCTTACGTTCTTTAACACGAGGATCTCTTTTAATAAATCCTGCATTTTTAAGAATATGTCTATAGCTATCTTCTCTAGTTTGATCAGTATTAGCATCAAAACTTAATAAAGCTCTAGTAATACCTAATCTAATTGCACCAGCTTGACCTGAATATCCTCCACCATTTACTTTAACATCAATATCAAATCTGTTTTCATTATTAGTTGCAGTTAATGGTTGTTTAATATCCATTATTAACATTTTATTAGGCATATATTCATCAATATTTACACCATTAATTGTAATATTACCAGTACCACCAGTAATTCTTACTTGTGCAATAGCTCTTTTCCGACGGCCAGTTGCAGTCCATACTTGTTTATTTGCCATATTTCCTCCTAATCAACATCTAAAGCTATAGGCTTTTGGGCTTCATGTTTATGATTTGCATCACGATAAACAAATAATTTTTTACCCATGGCTCTACCTAAACTATTGTGAGGTAGCATTCCTTTAATAGCTCTTTCAATCATTTCTTCTGGATAATTTTCGATCATTTCTTTAGCAGTTCTTTCTCTTAAACCTCCAGGAAATCCACTATGGTTATAATATTTTTTGTCAGTTAATTTGTTACCAGTTAATACTACTTTATCAGCATTAATAACAATAACATAATCTCCACAATCAACATAAGGAGTATAAGTTGCTTTATGTTTTCCTCTTAAAACATGTGCAGCTTTTGTTGCTAAACGTCCTAAAGTTTTACCTTCAGCATCAATTACATACCATTTTCTTTCAATAGTTTCTTTTTTTTGCATAAATGTTTTCATATGTATTCCTTCCATTATGTCCTTTATTTAATTTTCCCACGACTAAATAACCAACATAATTAAATGTACCAATTAAGATTATATGTGAAATACACCCAAAAGTCAACCAAAATCACATCAAAAAATTTTTCTCGTTAATTTTTCATTACATAAAAAAAGGATTTATCATCCTTTTATGGTTCTTGATTTAATGGAGTACCATTGTTACAATCAACAGGAGTAAATACTAATTGAGCTCTAAAGCCTTGACTTTCACCATTTTGTCCAGCATTGGCATTTTGATTAGCTACACCACTACCTTCTGCATATTTTTCTGCTCCACCAGCTTGGTTAATATCAGTATCTTTATAATTTACAAAAGTAATAGATGCTTTCCAATAATCAGTTACAGTTGTACCTTTAGGAGCTATAATTTTATGAACTAGATTAGTATTACCTTGATTATTTTCACTTAACACTGGAATATTTATAGTTGGTGTTTTATCAGTAGTAATATCATATCCATTAATTAGTTGACCATCTTGACAACTATATGCATAGTAAGTACTAGCATGTTCATTAGTAAATGATGGTTCTACTGTATTAGGACGTGCATCATTTAAACATACTCTAGCAGATGGTAAAATACTACTATAGTATTTTAAACTTCCAAGAACATCTGGTACTTCTGCAGCTCCATAAGAAACATAATCTGGGCTTGGATTTGCAGGAGTAGCATCTCCAGCAGCTTTAGAAATATTGAAAACTAATTCAGGATAATTTTTATCATAGGTTGCAGGTTCACCAGTTCCATCTGAAAAAGTTTGTGGTAAAGTATATTGAAATGTATTGTATGCGATTTTTAAATCAACCGTATAGCAATATTCTTCTTGATTAGCTGATGCAGTACTTGCTGTAAAGCCGATACTACCAGAAGTTTCACCTTTTTGTGAACCAACATATTCCTTACTAGCATTTTCTTCAATACCCATATTAGCAAAATTTAATTGATTTGCATTAATAACAAGATCTTGAAATTCTGAAATAGTTGCAGTATTTGTAGTTGAAGTTGTAACTTGCATATTAGCTGTAACCGTATTACCATTTTGTGCAGTAAAGTATGCAAATGTTGCCCCCACTACTGCTACCAATAAGGTTGCAATTGCAATCACCGTTAATAATAAAGTATTTTTTTTGTCCATTCCTTTTTCTCTCCTCCTCTAGTATAAAGATTATCATTAAATTTTTTAAAAGTCAATATTTTTCAAACGAAAAAGTAACCATTATGCATGGTTTGGACAAAAAATACTTTTTCTATATTTCTATATATAAATTTTATTTATATACCACTATTTAAATAATTATTCAGCATTTAAAGGAGTACCATCTTCGCAAGATACTGGAGTAAATACTAAATCAGCTTCAAAATTTTTACTAGCATTATCATTTTGATTAGCAGCAGCATCTCCTAAATCACTATCCTTGTAGTTTACGAAAGTAACAGAAGCTTTCCAATAATCAGTTACAGTTGCACTTGATGCTGCATCAATTTCATGCACATTTGCATTTTTATTTTCAGTATCACCTGATGATAGTCTTGGAATTGAATAAGTTGAAGTTTTAGTTGTTACATCCCAACCCTTAATTAATTGTTCTGTTTTACAAGATTCAGGTACAACATGATATGTATTATTATATTGAACGTTACTAGCATCATTTTGACATACTGTTGTAGTTAATACGCTACCATTATAAGTTAATGCAGTTATTCCCTCAGTTATTTCTTGATATTCTTCACCAGTATCACCAGGTGCTTGGCTTTGCTTTGGTGCTTTACTAATTGAAAAAATCAATTCAGGTTTATCGCCAGCTTTGTTACCCAAAGTATATTGAAAAGTATTTACATTTACTTTTAAATCAACTGTGTAACAATATTTTTCTGTTAGAGTTGCTGCGCTACTAGCAGTAAATCCTATTGATCCTTTTGTTTCACCCATTTGTGATCCAACAACTGCGGTATTGACCCCTTCGCCTTCCAAATTAGCAAAATTGAATTGATTAGCATTAATAGCAATTTTATTAAATTCACTAATAGTTGCTGTATTTGTAGTTGCTGTTGTTACTTGCATATTGGCAGTAACTGTATTACCATTTTGTGCAGTGAAGTATGCAAATGTTGCACCTACTACAGCAACCAATAAAGTTGCTATTGCAATTACAGTCAATAATAATGTATTTTTTTTGTCCATTTTTTTCTATCCTCCTTCTATATTTCCCATACTATCAAAAAAAAAAAAAAAAAAGTCAACCTTTTCCATGAAAAAAATTTTTCATGGAAAGAAAAAGTGGCTACTTTCATAGCCATGGACAAAAAAATACTTTTTCTAAATATAAACATTATATAAATATATCATCAATAATTATTCTCCGGTTAATGGAGTACCAGCTTTACAATCAACTGGTGTAAAAACTAATTGCGCTTTTAAACCTTTCATTTCTGCATTATTTTGACCAGCATTAGCATTTTGATTTGCTTTATCACTTTCATGACCATCTTGAAGATATAAGTCTGAATCTTTGTAATTTACAAAAGTGATTGATGCTTTCCAATAATCAGTTGAACTTGCTCCAGCACTAGATTCAATTCTATGAATAGTAGTAGTTGCATTGGATTCACCACCCATTAAGTTTCCACTATAAACAGGAATTTCTAATGACGTTTTAGCTTGAAGCTTTTCATTAAGTTGAATTCCATTTCTTGCTGAACTATTTCCTATTCCAGTAATATCGTAGCCAGAAATTTTTCCATTTTCACAAGTACCTTCTACAGCATAATTTACATCTGCATTACCAGTATTTTTACAAATTTTTGTTGAATCTAAAATAGTTGCATAATAATCTACTGTAGTATCACCAGTTAAAGCAGTACCTGTATATTCATCATAAACAGGTGATTCATTTGCAGGATTAGTATCTCCAGCAGCTTTAGAAATATTGAAAACTAATTCAGGATAATACTTATCATGTAGTTCTGTTCCACCAGCAAATGTTTTAGGTAAAGTATATCCAAATGTATCATATTCAACATTTAACTTTACTGTATAACAATAAGATTCTGCTGCTTGAGCAGCACTACTCGCTGAAAAACTAATACTACCAGTCGTTTCAGCTCTTTGAGATCCTACATACGTTTCTTCTGAATTACTTAAATCTGCAAAGTTTATTTGATTAGCATTAATAACAAAATCTTCAAAAGCATTAATAGTTGCTGTATTTGTAGTAGCGGTTGTTACTTGCATATTAGCAGTAACTGTATTACCATTTTGCGCAGTAAAGTATGCAAATGTTGCTCCTACTACGGCAACTAATAAAGTTGCTATTGCAATCACGGTCAACAATAAGGTATTTTTCTTATCCATTTTTCTATCCTCCTTCTATATTTCCCATACTATCAAAAAAAAAAAAAAAAATCAAGAGAAAATTGATAATTAAATTTTTTATTTACTTTTTAAGAATATTTTTCCAATTTATTTTACTTTTTTTATATATTTAGCATATAATAATGATATACATCTTTTATGCTAAATTTATAAAACAATATTTAGTATATTAATAGTGCATTAAAAATGTTCAATTAAGAACATGTTAGCCGCTCTTGGATGGTGCGGGATATAAATTATTCCAATCGTGAAATGTTAATCGCTCCCGGATTACGCGAGTTATAAATTATTCCGGAGGAAAATGTTAGAAAACTTTGCTAATTCAGTGAAGTTTTCTTTTTACTCATATTATATTATTTGCCGGAGGAAAGTATATGAAAGTACAAACAGGTTATATTTATCACATTAAAGATGAATTTTTTGACAAAATTAATGATAAAGGTTTAATGATTAACCATGAAAATGGAAAAACTAGACCCTCTTATTTTACTATCAAAGATAAAGACATTTTATGGTTTATCCCATTAAGTAGTAAAGTTACCAAATATAAGCCAATTATTAATCAAAAAGAAAAAAATATGGCAGTTGCAAATCAATTATGATATGTGAAATAGCAGGGCAACAATTTGTAATCTTATTGCAAAACGCATTTCCAACATTAGAAAAATATATAGATCATCCTCATATGATAAATGAAAAACCTTTAAAAGTAATTAATAGTATCAAAAATGAAATTTTAAATAATTTTAAGTATTTATTAGCCTTAAAGAAACAAGGAATTAATTTATTTTTTCCTAATATAGACGAAATTAAAAAAATCAAGAGAAAATTGATAATTTTTCAAAATAAAAAACTATGACATTTCATAGTTAATTATAAATTCAAAATTTCTTCTACTTTACTTGTTGGTACTTCTAAAGCTTTAGCTATTTTTTCAATTGGCATATTCATTTTCTTTAAATTTCTAATTGTCTTTAACATAAAGCTTTTTTCTCCTTCTTCTTTACCTTTACTTTCAGCAACAGCTTTCATAGTATTTTCATATAAATATATATCTCTTTCATAATCCCAGTCAATTGTAAATTCTTTATCCTTATTTAATTTATCTAATCTTTTTTTATAAGCCATAATTACTTCATCTCCCTTCGTTAAATTTAGTAATTTATCTAACTCTTCACTATTTAAATCTAACATTAAAATATATTTATATTCTAATGCTTTCTTGTCTTCATCATACCACATTTGCTTTAATTTATCCATATTTATTTTCACTATCCGTAAACTTTGAATAACTTTTGTTTTTTTTTCTTCCCAGTAAAAATAACCATTATCGATTAAAGGAATATCTTTACTTAAATTATAACTTAAATTTATTTGAATAAAATTATAATTAATATATTCTTGATATTTTTCTCCTTTATTCATATAATTTACTAACAAAGAAAACAAATAAATAGCATTTCTATAAATTATTTCTAAACTATTATTAGTATTAACTTCAATATTTAACATTAATTCCTTACATTTTAAAACACAATCTAAAAACCTCGATTTATTATTAATATTATTAACTGATATTTCATTTAATAATTGATACTTAATATCTATTTTTTTATTTAAAACATTTAGTAATTAAAGTATAATCAGAAGTTTTTAAAAAAACACTTTTAAAAGCTTTATCATATCTACAAGTAAAATATTTATATTTCAAAAAATCCTCCTTTCATATATATACATTGAGAAAAAATTAGCAATTTCCTTCTTTTAGAAAAATTTTTTGAAATATTTTAATTAATAATAAATTTTAACTAAATATAAACCTTCAGCTTTAACCGTACTTAACTCTTTATTAAAATTTTTATCTAGTAACATTTTTTCTAATATTTCTTTAGATACTCTACCTTTACTATAATCTAAAAATGCTCCTACTAATTTTCTTACCATATAACGATAAAAAGCTTTTCCATAAAAATGAATTTCTACAATATTAAATTTCTTTTTTACTTTTATTTTATAAATTGTAGTTTCATAATTTTCTCTTTTACCTGCAACAAAATTATGAAAATCATAAGTACCAATAAATAAATCTTTTATATCTTTTATCTTCTTAAGATTAATATTTTTCATTTGTAAAAAATATCCATCATATTTAGGATTATAATAACCTAAATGAATTTTATAAACATAATGTTTTTGTTTTACACTATATCTTGCATGAAAAGTATTCTCTACTCTTTTTATTTTTTTTACTTTTATATGATTTAGAGTTTTATTAAGTTTATGTTTTAAACCTAATACCGGTTTTAAGGTATCAAAATGAAATGTTTGATTATAAGCATGAACAAATGCATCAGTTCTTCCCGAACCTTTAATTACTATTTCTTCATTTAAAATATTACTTAAAGCTTGTTCGATAACCTTTTGAATAGTTATAACATCATTTTGTCTTTGAAAACCATGAAAATATTTTCCATCATAACTAATAGTAACTAAATATCTCATTTAATAGCCCTATATACATCTTTTAATAAATCATTGAAATCTAAAGTCTTAACTAAATTAATACCTTTATCTTTAGCCATTTCTCTAAATTCAATAATTGGAGGTTTACTAATATAATCATATAATTTATGATCAAAAATATCGGTAGTAGAATAAACAATACTATCTTTATCTATGCAATAAAAAGTATCCACGAGATTCATAAATAAATTAATATCTTTACTAATTAAAATAATTTTTTTATCATAACTACTTATTTTTTTTAATAATTTTTTATAAAATTCTAAATCTTTATAAATTAATCCATTGGAAAAATCTTCTAAAATAATAACTTTTTCATTTAATTTACTAGCTAGTAAAACAATATTTTTTTCTTTTAAACTTAAACTATTAAAGTTTTTATCTGTAAAAGAACTATCTAAATTAACTATTTTTAAAGCATCAAGATATTTATTACCTATAATATCTTTTACTAATCCATCATTTAATTTAAGAGAGTTATATTCATTACTAATAACTCCAATAATATTTCCTTTTAATTTACTTAATTCCATAGTTTATCAACCAACTTTCGATTATCTGTATATATTTCATTTAAAACATTATAATACATTAATTGTAAAGATAAATTGACGGTAAAAGGTAAATTAAAACCTAATCGTTTTAAAATTTTTTCTTCTTTTAATATATCTAAAGTTTTACCTTCCATTATTAATTCATTATTATAATATACATAGATATAATCACTATTTAAAGTATCTTCAATATTACTTGTAATATTTATATAATTTACATTTCGCATTTTTAATTTATTAAAAATATTTTCTTTTTCCTTAGTATTATAACAATATAAAGTATTATTAAAACAAATAGTTTTAGAAGGATAATTATATATCATTTCTTCTAATTCTAAATAACTTTTGTTATTAATAATAGTATAATCTTCTAATTTATTTAATAATTCTTGATTAATATTATTACTTAAAATAGTATAGTTTAAATTATTTTCAATTTTCATTATGATTCTTATACCTTTCTATTAATTCATTAACTTTTATAAAACGATGGTTAATACCTGATTTACCAATTTTATAACCAGTTTCTTGAGTTATAATTTGAGCTAATTCATTAAAAGATGCTTCAGGATATTTTTCCCGCATATTTATAACAATTAAAGTTTTTTCATCCAATAAAGGAGTTAAATCATGATTCTTTAAAAACTTAATATCTTCTAATTGTTTTAATCCCGTTCTAATAGTTTTTTCTTGATTAGCTATTTCGCAATTATTAAGCCGATTAACCATGTTTTTATGATCTTTATATATTCTTATATCTTCAAAATAAAAAAGGCTAGAAATGGCTTTAAATAGCTTTATAACATCACTTATATTTTCACTATTCTTTAAATAAACAATAAATTTATAACCTCGAGTAATTATTTTCGCACTGAACTTAAAATAATGCAAGAGATAAGATATTTGTTTAGCTTTTTTTTCATTATTTAAAATAAATTCTAAATGATAACCAGAAGTATTAGGATTAGAAATATTACCTACCGCTAAAAAAGATCCTTTTAAATAAGCAATTTTTTCTTCATCAGTTTCTAACATTTCTAAATTATTTTCCATCTTTAAAGCATCTTTTAAAACATCAATATTTTCTTTAATACTCAAAATATATATTTGTTTTATTTTAAATCTTCTTTGCATTCGAATAATTATATGACTACTTACCCCATATATTTCTTTTAATTCTTTATATATTTTTCTAGCTACCGATGCATTTTCTAAAGTAATAGTTATTTCTTTAGAACTTATTTTAGCAACACAACTTAAAAAAGATATTAGTTCATAACGACTTTCTAATACATTAATATCTTGTTTAGCAATTTCTTCTTTTAAGACTGTTGTAAAAGTCATAAATATCACCCAATAACTTTTATTATATAACTTTTATTACGAATTGTAACTAACAATTCCATTTGTCTAGCTTCTTCCGCTTCTTTAGGTAATTGTAAAACTATTTTATCTTTTAAATTATTCGGTGTTACATTTTTAACAGTTTCGGTATATATGGTATCATTTGTTGCAAATCTTACTTTAAAGAAATTAGTTGCAAAAGTACTGGCCCTATTACTTACTTTAGTATAAGGAGCAGTTGGGTCTAAACTAAGTTCATAGCCTAATACTAATAAAGTTTGACTTCTTGTTTCCACATTAGGAGTTACTTTTCCTTTATACATATTACAACCTAAGAAATTACATACTTCATAATCATAAACATAACTTGGGGTAACTAAAGCATCAGTAATTGTTAAAGTGGTATCATTCAAATATGTACTATTAAAAGATAATTTTTCGTCTAATTTACTTTCACCCACAAAATCTATTGTATCAATTATAATAGGATTTAAATCTATTTCAATTGTTTTAGCTCTAAATTCTTTCTTTTTCTTACTTGAACCATTATATATATTTAAATAAAATTTATCCTTTATTCTATTTTTATTAATAGCATATGGTAAAAATATTGTTTTTTTAGTACCAGGAGTTAAATCAAGTCCACTAAAGACTTCCGCATAATCAACAAAGTCAGAACTTAAACCTAAATTAGGAACATAATAAGTTTTTTTATTAGAATAAATTAAAAATTTATTATATTCAAATGTAATATCTTTTCGCGTATTATTTTCGACAGTTAATTTAAGTAAATAAAAATAGTCTACATTATTTATCACATTACCAGCATAATTTAAATTAGTTATTATCGAATCATCTATTGTTATATCTAAATCATTAAATTTAAAAGTTTGTCCAATTTTATATCTTTTAGTATATATTTCAAAATTACTAATAAATACATATAATAACGCAATACAGGTAACGGAAAATATAATAATCATTATAAGTTTATTTTCAAAAAAGTAATATTTAAATTCTCGAAATAAGCGATGAATTTTTCTTTTAGTTTTATAGGTTTCAAAACCAAGATTTATTTCGATTTCTTCACTATCGATATCTGTAATATTTAGTTCTTGTAAATCACTTTGGAAATTAAATTGTTTAACATTAAAGCCTAATGCCCGCATTAACCAAAATGGAACAAAAAAATAGGAAGGTAAACTAATAATTGTCGCAATATCACGATACATTCTGGCTTGAGTTGTAGACCACAATTGTTCTTCCAAAGCATTTAATAAAGTTCCGGATATTATAACCGCAACAAATAATATAATATAGTATATTAATGCTAATCGATATATTTTCTCTGGTTTTTTCTTAAATTTTAATAATACGATTAATAAGGTTAATAAGATAAACATTAAAAATAAAACTAAATAAATGGTTATACCTATATAATTGCTAGCCATATTATCCGTGATAGTAGCTGTATAACCATTAGCAATGAAGGTATTAAAAAATTGTAATATATCTCTTAATTGCCAAACAACAATTCCCGATAAAACTAATAATATAAAATGAATTAACTTAAAGTGTTTAATCATTAAACCATAGGGTCTTTTTAATATCATTAGTCATCCCTTCTTTCAGATTTTATTGTATCAAAAACTGGGAAAAATAGCAACTTAAGAAAAACTAACCTTTCATAAAAAAACTTTACTTTTTGAGTAAAATTTTTTATTTTAATAAATCTGCTAAATACAATTCATCTTTATCATGTCTTTTATAAGATTTATATTTTTTTAAACTACTAATTAATTTATTAATATTATTGCCTCCATAATAGATTCTTAAAAATTCTGATGATTGATCATATTTTTGACCATTATATTTAATATTTTCTTTGGCAAATATTTTTGGAGATTGACTTTTTTTTACTTTTTCATATTCTTTTTCTAAACATTCATTTAATATTAAAAGCATTTCCAATTCTGGTTTTGTACAATATTTATATATTTCTTTATTGGAAATTATATTTTTTAAATCTCTAGGAATTGCTAATTTATCATTTTGTTTATCTCCTACCCTATATACTTTTACAGGTAATCCATAATGTTTTAATTCAGATTTAATAGTTGGATTATTCAATTGCCTAATAGGATAAGGTCTACGTCCAATTAATTCATCTCTTGAAAAAATAAAAACATTAGCGTCTAATAAAATATTTAATAATACTTCTTCATTTTGGCCTTCACATATTAATAGTATTCTCATTACATTAATTCCTTTTTAAAATTCATCAATGCATCATAGCTTACATTAGTATTAAATTCATTATTATAAAATTTATTACTTTTAGATAATTCCGTTCTAAATTTATAATTTGTATGCATATTTTCTAATTTAATTGCTTTATCATATTTACTTATATAAATATTATCACTTCTATTAAATAAATCAAGTATTTCACAATAATGGGTAGTAAAAATTAATGTAGCATTTTTTTTATTTACAGATTTATCTTTATAAAGATTAACTAAATTTTCAACTAATGTTTTATGAAAATGATTTTCAATTTCATCAATTATTAAATCTGATCCTGTTCTTAAGGAATATACTACAAATGTAAATAAACCAAACCCTTTTGTTGTACCACTTGATAATATTTCATACAATTCAGAATTTGAAACATCCCTAAAAGAATGATTTGTATAAATAATTCGATATTTATTTTCATTTATCATTTTAATATTATCTAAATGCTCATCAAACATTTTTAATAATGAAGTGATTACTTTTAAATTATTATCTAAAAGTTTATATATATTAAATGCTTGGGCATAATCCCGATATATGATATCATCACTAGGGCAATATATTCCTCTAAGCGAAATATCTTTTAATAATAAATATAACATTGAAGTATCTTCGGGTAATTTTATATCTGTATTTACAATTTCAAATTTTTCATAGTTAAATAATTCTCTTATATGAGCTTTTTTATATTCTCTTTTATACAATTTTTCATTTTTAAAGAAAAGAGATGTATTATCCACTGATTTTATGTTTTTATATAAATCAGTTATGTATCTATAAATTGTTCCTTCGTGATAAAAAGTTATATCTAAACTTAGTGGTTTATCAATAAATTTAAAAATATTCTTTGAACTATTAATTCGATAATTTGAAAAAATATCATATATAATTGATAATAATTCTACTACCGTAGTTTTTCCCGATGCATTTTTTCCAATAATTCCTAACGTACTAAATACATATAAATCTTCATCTATTTTTTGCAATTCAAATTCTTTATCTGCTGTAGTTTTATTCCCTCTTGGTACAAACGATATTGTGAAGTTTTCTTCACATAATTTAAAATTGTTAGCAACTATTTTTAATAATTTCATTTTTATCCTCTCTATTCTAATTTTATTATATCAAATTTTTAACAAAAAAACATTTTTTTTGTTTTTTTGTTAATTAATAGTGTCTATAATACGCTATTTTTTTAAAAAAATCAATATTTTTATATTATTATATGATACATTTTTAAAAATTCTTCTCTTAAAAAAACTTTACTTTTTGAGTAAAGCTATTTTTTACTTACTAATACTTGATCTTTTAATAAATAAATAGTTGGATTATCCCTTAATAATTTATCTTTATTAATTTTAAACATATCAGCAACTGTATCTAAAGTATCTCCTTCAGCTGTTATATAATAACTATAACCACTTTTAGGTATTAATAATTCTTGATTAGGATAAATATAATCATCCATATTTAACCCATTTAAACTAGCTAATAATGTTGGATTAATATTATATTTTCGAGCTATTTTATATAAAGAATCTCCCGCTTCTATATTATAAATACTAAAGTATTGTTCTTGATTTTTGGGAACAATTATATCCATTCCCACTCTAAGTTCACTTAAAGGAATAACACTATTCAAAGACTGCAATTCTTCCAAACTAATATTAAACTTGTCTGCGATTCCTTTTAAAGTATCTCCTTTTTCAATTTTATAATAATTCATCTTTTTCACTTCCTAGTTATATGGTATGAATAACTAGAAATTTGGTTAATCAAAAATATAAATCATATTATTATAATTAAAATTCCATTCATTATAACTCATTAACTTTTTTTCATTATCTAAGAAATTAAAATAATATAAAGAATCTCCCGAAATATAATATATTTCTTGATCATTATACTTAACTATACTGCTTACTTTTTTATCCGTTATTTTAATTTTTATATCTTTAATAAAAGCATATAAATAATTATCTATTATTTGGTATTCTACTAAAGCATCATTTTGAAAAATATAATCATTATGAATTAATTTATTTATATCAATTTTTTCCCATTTATTGTTATTTAAAACTTTTCCCCCAGTTCTAGTTAATTTATTTTTCTTTAAGTCAATTTCATATTCTTCTTTATTTTTACGATCAACTAAATAAATTTTATTTTTTTTATATCCCATAATATAACTATCAAAATATAAATCTTTTTTTAATTTAAAAATATTCATTTTATTTTTCTTAGTATCAATAATATAGGCACTATTAAAGGTAAATTCATCTTCTTGATTAGGTATAAATAAATATCTATCAGTTTGATAGGGAAGTTTTAAGGAATAAACATCATTTTTAAATAATTCATATTTCTTTTCTTCTTCTTGATTCATATAAATAAAATTTTGATAATTCCATAAAAGATAAGTTTTAGCATTATAATCATAAACATTAATGTTTTCATAAGCTTCTAAAACGACATCATTATTTGTCCCATTTGGCATAATAAGTTCATTATTTTCCTTATTACATAAAGAATATAAAGTTAAATAATTACTATGAGGAGTAATACAATTATCATTTACTTTAACTTCATCTATTAATTTTCTTTTATGCGTATATTTATTACTTGTAATATAACTATAATCTTTATTATTAACATTTATATTAATATAATATAATTTTTCTTTTTTATTATATTTTTCCGTTACTTTAATATTTTCTAAATTATAATCTAAACTATAATCTATTTTTCTTAAATAAAAATACAAAAAAAGGGAAAATAACAAAAAGATAAAAATAATTAATTTTCCTATTTTTCTCATTTTATTTCTTCCCTAGGTTTATATTTTTGTTTTTCTTTCATCATAAATTCGGTGATATTAGTTTCTATTTCATCTAATCCACTTTTAGGTAAATTAGATAAAAATACTTCTTCTTTAACAGTATCAATAGTAATTCTACCAAAAAGTAATCCTTGATTTACTAATAAATCATTATATAAATCGGGTGTAATACTACTTAATGTATAACCCCATATAACTTTTTTTTGAGCTATTAATAATCTTTTATTAGTTAAGGCTACTACACAAGTAGTAAAAATATCATAAAAATCGATATTTTTTTGAGCGGGGAAAGCATATAAAATAATTTCCCCCGGATTTAAATGTTTATCAATAATATCACAATGTTTTTTTACTCGCCAAGAAATACCACCTTTATGTTTTTTCTTAAAATTCACTACTTGATTATAAACTTCACTCATTTTGTTCACCTAATTATATTTTATAACAAATAATCATGTTTAGCAAATGTTAATATATGGTTTAGTAATAAGTTATAATAAAATTGATTACTCACATGTACTAATTGGTTGTAACTATTCTTTTAGATATTTAACAATTTTTTTGAAAGATTTGCAAGGACATAATTTTTTATTTATTATATTAAGATATTATACATAATAAGTATGCAATTGGAAATATGGGAGGTAAAAAATGGAATAAGACCAGCAATTGCTTTAAAACCAAAATTTAAATTTGCTCTAAATAATCTTACTTTTTATTATAATCATCTAAAAAACTATATTTTTGGTTATTTTTAATATACCCTAAAATACATTCTAAATTAACATTAGTTAAACTCATAAAAATATTATGATCAATATTAGGATTTATTTTTCGTAAATCTTTAATTAAATTTTTAATTTCTAATCTTTTTCCTTCTCCTGTATCGCCACATTTTTTAGCGGTTACCATACAGGCACAATTAAGAAAATCTAAATTATTATGTTTTCTCCACGCTAAAATATCTTGTTCTTTTACTAAATATAAGGGTCTAATTAATTCTAAACCTTCAAAATTAGTACTTTTTAATTTAGGTAACATCGTTTTAATTTCACTACCATAAAACATAGAAATTAAAGTGGTTTCAATAACATCATCAAAATGATGACCTAAAGCAATTTTATTACAACCCAATTCTTTAGCTTTGCTATATAAAAAACCTCTACGCATTCTAGCACACAAATAACAAGGACTTTTACCTCCTTTTTCTTTAACAACTTCAAAAATATCACTAGTAAATATTTCAATATCTAAATTTAATTTTTGGGCATTTTCTTTTATTTTAGCAATATTATCCTCACTATATCCGGGATTCATTACAACATATTTTACTTGAAATGGTACTTCACTATGCTCTTCTAATTTTTGCATACATTTAGCTAATAAAAAAGAATCTTTTCCCCCACTTATACATACCATTATTTTATCGTTTTCTTTAATTAATTGATAATTTTTAATAGCTTTAATAAACTTTGACCATATAGTTTTGCGATAAGTTTTTATAATACTTCTTTCGATTTCTTGATCCATAAAAAAACTCCTTAAAACAATAATATTTTAGCATATTTTAAGGAATTTAACCAACTATTTCATATAACTTTTTAATGTAGACATTTGCTTACTTTTAGCTAAAGTACGTCGACAAGCTTTAACATATTTTTCTTCATAACATAATTTATTATTTATAGATAATATATCTTTTATTTCTTTAGCTAAATTAGTTTTATAATTATCTAACTCTTCCATAATTAAATTTGAAGGTATTCTTTTTCGAACATAGTTATTAGCAACTTTTTTTATTTCTTCAGGATTATCTCCTAAATTATAAATATTTACAGTAGGCATTTTTTGATAATGTTCCCAAGGAAATTCTAAATTAGTTACTTCGGTAAATACTTCACCAACCACAATAATATCTTTATTAGCTATTAGTTCTTTAATTTCTAAAATAGTATATAAATGATCATCAGGAACAAAATTTTCTTTACAAACTACTAATAACTCACAAATTTTATTAACATATTTTTCATTCTCATAAAATTTTATAACCATATCAGTCCAAATATAATAATATTCAACATAATTACATTGATAAGCTTTAGATAATATTTCTAAAATATTTTTTTGAGTAAATAAAATATTAAAAATATTTAATATAGTACTCACAAATTCCTCATCACTATATTTTTGTCTATGTAAAATCATATGTTCAATTTCTTCAATATTTTTTATTTCTTTATTTATTTCATTAAGTATTAAGGTAGGATTTGGTTCACTTTTTAAATCATACAAATACTTTTCGGTTTCGTCATAAAATACTTTACTAATATTAGATTCCATTAATTTTAAATACATAATAGTCTCCTTTAAATACTAAGTACCCGACTATAACCTTTATCCTTTATTATTCTTATACTTTCTTTAGCATAACTTCTTTCTAAATTAGTATTACTAACTATACCTTTATTAAGTTCATTATTTATCTTTAATTTTAAATTTTCACTATATTCATTAAAAGATTTTCTTATTTCTTCTATATCGACATTAGAACGAATATAAGATAATACTTCTTTATTTTCCGTATTTAAAGTTGCTAAATTGAAAAGTGGTAATTCTTCATATTCTTCTTTTTGATTTAGTAAAAATTGGGAATCATTTTCTAAAATAGCAAAATCATTTTTAATTTCTTCAACTAATAATAACTTCTTTTCTTTTAATAACTTTTTAATTTCCTCTTTACTATAAAAATATAAAGGATCAATTTTTACACCTAAACTATAAGCTCCAATATAAGAAATATACTTTTCTTTTTCACTATAAAATCTTCCTACCATTTTAGTAGATATTTCAATAAAATCTTGATAAGAATTATTATGAATTATAGATAATATTTCTAAATAATCTTCTTTATCTAAAATGATGTTACTAACTTTATTTAAAGCCTCATAAAAAGTTAAATCATCAACATCTTTATTTAATAAAGTTTGATAATAATCAATTTTATTTAAGTAACCTAAAACTTTTTGTTGAAAAGTAATTTCTTCACTAGTATTCCCTTTATTCCAATTTAAATCAATATCTTTATCAAATACTACCTTCATTAATTATACTTCCATTCTAATCTATATTTATAATCTCATATTCCCGGTTTCCTAAACCTAAATTAGATGCTTCTTCAACTGTATGAATTGCATGTAATTCTTCCATTCTTTTTACTAATGATTCTTTTCCAGAATCTTTAGAATTAATAATCATATCATAACTTGCTTGATCGATAGCTACAGGATCTAAACTTGCTAATATTCCGATATCTTGCATTTCAGGATCATGAGGATTGCTATCGCAGTCACAATCAATTGATATATTATTTAAAACGTTTATATATGCCATATTTTCTTCTTTAAAATAATCAATAACCGCTTTATCAGCTTCGGCCATACTTTCTAAAAAGCCATCTTGATTATCAACATGATGCCACATTTCATCAGGATCAGTTGTAGCTCCTACAGAATGAATCCATGCTTTCCCATGACTTGAAGCAACACCAATACTCATATTTTTCAAGGCACCACCAAAGCCACCCATTGCATGTCCTTTAAAATGGCTTAACATAAGCATAGAATCATAATTTTTTAGATGAGAACCAACATAATTTTTACCTTGCAAATGTTTTCCTCCATCTATAGGAATAACTATATCTTCTTCTTCATCCATAATATCACATGGCGCAATATCTAAAAATCCATGATCTTTAATAGCTTGCCAATGATCTTGGGAAGAAAATCTTTTACCCCGATAGGCGGTGTTACATTCCACAATGGTTCCATTTAATTTGTTTACTAAATCTTTTATTAACTCCGGTTTTAAATAATTATGTCCTCCTGGTTCTCCTGTAGATATTTTAACAGCAACATTTCCTTTTAGATTTCTTTCCAAAGCTTCGAAAATTCGAACTAAAGCCGCGCTACTAACTTCTTTAGAAAAATAAACTTTACTTTTCATCATCAACCCTCCTCCTAATCTAATTGTATCATTTTTTCTTAATTTCGTAAATTTTCTTTTTTCTTCAAACTTCGACATCTAGTTGTATATTTTATTTCTTGCTTATCACGATTATTTAAAAAATCTATAACTCTATTTTGAATAAGAGGAACTAATATTTCACCTTTTATTTCTTTCAAATCATTAATTCCCTTATCTTCAATATTTAAAATATCTTCTATAGATCTTAAATTTTCATAATTTATTAAAGCTAAACCATTATTCTTAGCATAATTATTAATTATTTTAACAATTCTTTGCATTGTTTTTTCTAATTTTTCTATTGGCAAATAACCTCTTTTTAAATTAAATAATAATACTTTATCTTCATTTTTTAAAAGAGGTATTAAATCTACTTCATTATCATTACTATTAAAAGTAAAATTATAAAGATTATTTACTAAATCAACATTAAATATATAATAACCTGTAACTTTTCCCATTTTATCTAATGTTAAAAATTTTAAATTAAATGAATCAAGTATCTTATCACTTAGTTTAATTTCTAATTCTAAACTACTATTTATTCCCCGATTTCGGTATATATAACTTTTATTTTTATTATAATCACCATTAACTAAAACTTTATCTTTATAAATAGTATAACCATTTTCACCAACATTAATTTCCGTATCACTTTTATTCATAGAAAAACCAGGAGATGTTACATTAGCGGTAATTTGATAACTTAATTTATCATCTTTATTTGATTGTTTTAAAAAACTAATAAAGCCATCATCACTAAAAACAATACTTCTTTTATTTTTAGTTGTATCATTAAGTAACCATTTTACCTTTTTTCGACTATAAAAACTTTCTTCTAACAAATATATATTTTGGCTTTCACAAGTTAAATCATCATCCAAATATGATACATAATCAAAATTTAAATTTTCACTCCAATAACTATTATTATCTAATAAATTGGTAGCACACTCTTGCATAGAATCAATTAAAGTTTTAATTAAATGATAATTTTTTTGATTATTGTAAATATATATTTTTTTCTTTTCATTAATAGCTTTTCTTTTATATTTTTCACAATTAAAAGTAGTTAAATCAATATTATTTTGGGAATCAATTATTATTCTTTCCTTATCATATAAATAAAAACTTAAAGAATCAATTACTTTATCAATTATTTCATAAATTTTTTTATTATCTTCACTATTAATATAAATTTCTAAAAATATATTTTTCTTTTCACTGGACTTTTTTAAAATTACATTTCCGATTTTTAAACCTGATTGGATTAAATAAAATTGCCAAGTATCACTTGATTTTAAATCTTTAACTAAAGACATATTAGTGCCTCTTAAGGCTATATTTCTATATTGCATTACCAAAACCTCCCATAACTTTGAAATTTATTTTAACACTATCTATTTTAAAAATCTAGGTTTTTGTAACACTTTTTACAAGTATTTTAAAACTCGAACTATATAAGCTCGAGTTAATTTTTCTTTGGTGGAGTAGATGGGGCTTGAACCCATGTCCAATATGCTCTATCATACAACATCTACAAGTTTAGGTAGATTTTATTGTCCTAATTAAATGGCTCTACACAAACCTCTTAATTAGTAAGTTTAGTTTAGTTCGATGAATTAACCTAAACAATTAATTCATTATATCTTATATTTATGAACCCCTTATTCAACCTATAAGAGAAATTGAACAGGAGTGCTCCCAAACCTTATATTAGGCAAATGCAGGAGCGAAACCATAATTAGTTTCGTCATTTAAAATTTAAGTTTGCATTTTAGGTTTGCCAACCACTTGCCATCATATTTAGTAACATATGTCGAAACCATAAACTACCCCGAGGCAAATAAATTATAGCATATTATCCTAGATAAGTCTATAATTTACCCAATATTTGCTTGACTTTCAGGATTTAAATTAAAATCCGCGAATTCTTTTTTTAAATATAAAGGATAGGCTGCAGCTCCAATCATTGCCGCATTATCAGTACAATAAAGTAATTTTGGAACCGATAAATTAGCCTTATATTTTTCACAAGTTTTGGCTATTTCGCTTCTTAAATATTTATTCGCTGATACTCCTCCGGCTACAATAACTTCTCTAATACCAGTATTTCTTAAAGCAATTTCTAACTTACGACATAACTCATCAATTGCTGTTGTTTGGAAACTGCAAGCTAAATCTGCTTGATTTATTTCATTTCCCCGTTGATTTTCATTATGCACTAAGTTGATAATACTACTTTTTAAACCACTATAACTAAAATTATAACTTTCATCTAATACTGGTTTAGGCAATTGATATGTATTTTTCCCTAAAGATGCCAAATGGTCAACTCCGGGTCCTCCAGGATATGGAATATTTAAAACTCTCGCTACTTTATCATAGGCTTCGCCAATCGCATCGTCTAATGTAGCTCCTAAAGTTTTAAATTTATAATCGTCTTCCATTATAACTAATTCGGTATGACCTCCACTTACAACTAAGGCAAGTAAAGGAAATTTTAATTCATTTTCTAAAGCATTAGCATAAATATGACCTATTAAGTGATTAACTTTGATTAAGGGTTTATGATAAACATAAGCTAAAGTTTTAGCAAATTCAACACCCACCAACAAAGAACCTAATAAACCAGGTTTATAAGTTACAGCAATGGCATCTATTCTATCCATACCAATACTACTTTTATTTAAACAATCTTCCAAAACAAAAGTAAAATTTTCCGTATGCATTCTTGAGGCTATTTCAGGAACTACACCCCCAAAAACAGCATGCGTTTTCATTTGGGTAGAAACAGATAAGGCTTCAACTTCTATACCATTTTTAACAATTGCAATGCTTGTTTCATCACATGATGACTCTATTGCCATAATATATACATCTTTCATTTAATCCCTCCGCATAACTATTGCATCAATTCCATTATAATATCCTTTTCTTATATTAATTTCTTTAAAATTATATTTATGATATAAATTAATAGCATTTAAATTATCGACCCTAACTTCTAACATTATGGATTTAAAATAATTATTTATAAAATAATTTAATAAAGCACTTCCAATTCCTTTATTTCTTTCTTCTTTTTTAGTAGCAATATACATTAAATCAAAGTTATCAATAGCATCTAAGACATACATAAATCCTAATATATTTTGATTTAATTCATAAACTAAAATAATAGCCTGAGGGTTGGTAACTTCTGTTATTATATTATATCCTTTTTCAAAATTTTGATCATAACTACTCGCAATATTATTTATTTCCAAAGCATCTTCAATAACCGCTTTTCTAATCATTTTTCAACCCCAATTTTTTTAATATAAATTGGATTTACAAAATGAGGTTCAACATAATCTTTAGCTAAAGCATATTTATATATTTTTTCATAATCATATGTAACATCGGTTTCAATATCCGTTTGTTTCAAAAATTCTTCTTTAGTAATGTACTCATATAATTCGGGATTCAAATCATTATCAAAATAACCAACATAGTAACCATTGTTATCAGTAAAAGCAACATTCTTTTTACCACATGAGGCTGCCATACATTCCAAGGAAGATATAGCTTTAATAGGTATATTTTTAGTATAAGCTAAAGTTTTAGCAATTATTACTCCAAGTCTTACACCCGTGAACGAACCCGGTCCATTTACCACAATTATTTCATCAAAAGTAGTATTATCTATTACTTTAATTAAAGTAGGGAAAAGAACTTCACTATTGTTCTTTTTATCAATTACTTCTTCATGTTTTACAATTTTACCATCTTCTAGTAAGGCAATATCAATATTCCATAAATGGGTATCAATAAATAATGTTTTCATTTCTATAATACAGAGTTACAAAGTTCTTCGTATTGTTCTCCATATGCTTCAAATAATAAAATTCGCGTATTTTCGTTTATAACTTTAAACTTTATAACTAACCTTTCACTTGGTAATTTATTTTCAATAATATCTGCCCATTCAATTATTGTAACTCCCCCTTTATTGAAATAATCAGTTATTCCAATATCATCGCCAGTTTCTTCTAAACGATAAACATCCATATGGTATAATGGCAATTCACCATTAGGATATTCTTTAATTAAAGTAAATGTTGGACTAGTAATAGTTTCTTCAATTCCTAAAGCTTTAGCAAATCCTTTGGTAAAAACAGTTTTACCTGAACCTAGTTCGCCTTCCAAACAAATAACCATATTAGGAAATTTTTCACTTTCTATATTTTCCGCTAAGCGAAGCGTATCATCAATACTTTTTGATGTATATTTATATTCCATATTTTCTCACCTAGATTTATTATAAAAAAAATAAAAAAGATATACAAGCATTATATCTCTTTTTTGACAAATATTAACTTTTTATGATTAATTTTTAGACATAAAAAAATCCGCGACTACCTATTTTTGCATTAAAACTATCTTCGGCGTATTAGGGCTTAACTTCTCTGTTCGGGATGGGAAGAGGTGTACCACCTAAGCTATCGTCACGGATAAAAGACCGATTTTGTCCTTTAAAAAACCTGATAATGTAAATTCATCAATTATGAAATAACAAATAAGTTAAATCCTCGATTTATTAGTACTAGTCAGCTCAACATATCACTATGCTTCCACCTCTAGCCTATCAACCTTGTCGTCTACAAGGAATCTTACTTCACGAAGAATGGGAAAATTCATCTTGGAGGAGGCTTCCCGCTTAGATGCTTTCAGCGGTTATCCCGTCCATACATAGCTACTCTGCACTGCAACTGGCGTTACAACAGATACACCAGAGGTATGTCCATTCCGGTCCTCTCGTACTAGGAACAGCTCTCCTCAATTTTCCTACGCCCACGACGGATAGAGACCGAACTGTCTCACGACGTTCTGAACCCAGCTCGCGTGCCACTTTAATGGGCGAACAG
>CANRAL010000013.1 GCA_947628585.1 uncultured Bacilli bacterium
AAAATAAAAACATCACAAAATCCCATAGAAACTTGGATAAGTGATGATTTTTAACTTTATTAACTGTCAAACTCGGGAAGAATTAAATTAATGTCAAACACTATATGTGATTTGATTTTTTTATGCTATAATTATTATATATTAGTGTAATCGTTAAATTGATGATACATAAATTAAATGTATTATCAATCATTTAGGGAGGGTAATATTATGACGAAAGAATTATATGTAATGTTAAAGAAAGATTTACAAGAAGCGGTGAAAACTAATAATAGACAAAAGATAGAGGAGATAAAATCTATACTAAAATTAAATGAAGATTATGATAAATATTTTTCACAAGGTTTAACGGGTTTTCCTTCGTTAGATCAAGTGTGGGCTAAGAATTATAGTCAATCAGCTTATGATGATGCAAATAATATTCCATTAAATAAAACAGTTTGGGATGTTATAGAAGAAAAGTTAGAGGAATATTATGATATTCCAGCTATTGAATACTTTAATAAACAAATGAGTAGAGAAGATTTTAAAGATAGAGTTTATATGTGGGCAAGAACTTTTAAAGCTATGGGTGTAGAACCAGATGAAGTAGTCCCAATATATGGACCATTCTTTCCAGATATTTGTGCAATGGTTTATGCTATAAATATGATTGGGGCAACATCTTATTTTCTAAAATTAGCTATTAGTCCTGAAGCTTTGGCAGAGGAAACGAAAGATTCTAAAATAGCGGTAGTTTATGATGGAATGTGGAATAATGTAAAAAATGAATTCCAAAAAGATAGATTTAAAAAGGTATTGGTTGCAACAGTAACAGATGAAATGCCTAGTCCTAAAAAGAAAATAGTTTCATTTTTAAATTATATCCAAGCTAAAAAAGATAAATCAATGATTCCTGATGATAAGAAATATGTTTGGTTAGATGATGCTAAAGCAATATCTGAATACTATACAGGGAATGTTAAGGAAAAATTTGTTCCAAATAGGAATGCTTTCATAACATCTTCTAGTGGTACTACTGTAGGTGGAATTGTAAAAGGTACAGTAGCAACAAATGAAACAACATTAACTCAATTACAAATGGCAGCAGCATCCGAAGTTCAGTATTATCCAGGAGATAGATGCTTAAATAGTTTACCACCGACTGCTTCTACATCATTAAATGTATTATTCTTTTTAGCAATGTATCAAGGATTAACAGTTTTAATAGATCCAAGAGTTTCCGAAAAAGATTTTTATAATCAAATTGTTTTATTAAAACCAAATATTGCTTTAACAACAGGTAGTATGTGGGAAGCTTTCTTTAATAGAGTGTATAAAGAAATGAAACAAGGAAAGAAATTTGATTTCAGTTGTGCTAAAGGTTGGACGATTGGTGGAGAAGGAACTGATGTTCAAAAGTTTAATAAATGGAACGAAATAATGAGAAAAGCAAATGCAACGAATGAATTATTTAGCGGGTATGGTTTATCAGAATTATTTTCAGCAATATCTGTGGATAAGTTAAATGTTCAACATAGTTTTCAAAAACAAATTATGGATGTAGGAATTCCTTATGCTGGTATCACTATTGGTGTCTTTGATGAAAATGGTAAAGAATTATCTTATAATGAACGTGGCGAGTTATGGATTAAAAGTAATTCTGCTATGAAAGAATATTATAATAAACCAGAATTAACCAAAGAAATTATTGTAGATGATTGGGTTCATACTGGAGACTTAGCTGAAATTGATGAAGAAGGATTTTTATATATTTGGGGTAGATTTAAAGATGGAATAAATTTACCTAATGGTGAACAATTACATTTATTTGATATAGCAAACAAAATTAAAGAAAAAGAATATATTGATGATGCCATAGTTTTATCAATGCCAACGGAAGATTCTGATACTCTTGTTGCCCATATTGTATGGAATGAAAGTGTTGATGGCTCTAAAAAAGAAGAATACTTAAAAGATATTAATCAAACCATGTTGGATGCTTTGCCAGAAAATGTAAGCATGGTAGGCTATTCAGAACATGATATAATGTTACCTTATTCACCTACAACATTAAAGAAAGATAAAAATAAACTTTCTAAACAAACTGTTGGTTATGTTCAAATTAATGATGGAAAATTAGTAAATATTTCTTTTGAGCCAATTGAAGATGGAAAATACAAATTAGTAGTAGGAGAATTAGTAAATGGTAAAACCAAGAGTTTAATAAGAAAATAAGAGGTGAATGAGTAGTGTGGAATATTATATTTTTAATTAATGGATTTATATTCATATTATTGTTATTAGGAATGTTTTTTTCAAAAGAAGTTATTTCTTCAAAAGAAAATAAATATTTCAAATATTTAGCAATATTAAATTTAATAGGATATGTTGTTGAAATTATATTGCAAATTTCTATTAGAACTATTGGTATGGAGAATATTACAACAAAAATATTTGCTGAACTTTATTTATTATATATTTTTATTTGGTTTGGAATGTTCTCAATTTATACATTTGTAATATGTATGAAAAAGGATGATGAAGAAAAGTATAATAAACATTATAAATTGATTAGAAATATGAATTTGCTTTTTTCATTTATCGGTTCTGTTATTATAGTGATTTTACCAACAAAAATTTATTATGATTCAACTAAAATGTATAGTTATGGACCATCTGTTGATATTTTAAAAGTTTTCCTTTGTGTTTATATTATAACTTGGATATCATTATTGATATATAATATCAAAGCGATTAAGAATAAAAAATTTTTGCCTATTTTCTTTGTTATATTTATGTTAGGGTTAAATGCAGTTATTCAAACCTTAGAGCCAAGTATTTTAATAGCAACTATGATAGGTACATTTATTTGCTATACTATGTTTTTTACCATTGAGAATCCTGATTTAAAAATGATTCAACAATTAGAACTAGCAAAGACACAAGCTGAAAAAGCAAATAGAGCAAAAAGTGATTTCTTATCAAGTATGAGTCATGAAATAAGAACACCCCTTAATGCAATAGTAGGTTTGTCTGAAGATATTGCAAGTTATAAGGATAGAGTTCCAGAGGAAGTTGTTGAAGATACAGAAGATATTCAAAATGCTTCTCAAACACTACTTGAAATTGTTGGTAATATTTTGGATATTAATAAAATTGAAAGTGAAAAAATGGAATTAGTAGAAGAAAAATATAAGTTTAAAGAAGAAATTGTAAAGCTTGCAAAAATTGTAGGCACTAGAATAGGTGATAAACCAATTGATTTTAAAATAGATATAGCAGAAGATATACCTTATGAACTAATTGGAGATAGAATACATATAAAAGAGATAGTCAATAACTTACTTACTAATGCAATTAAATATACCGAAAAGGGTGAAATAAATTTAAAAGCAAAATGTATAAATCAGAATAATGTTTGTATGCTATTGATTAGTGTTCAAGATACAGGTAGAGGAATTAAGGCGGAAAATATAAACAAACTATTTACTAAATTTGAACGATTAGATGTAGAACGAAACACAACTACAGAAGGAACGGGGTTAGGCCTTGCAATTACTAAAGCTTTAGTTGATATGATGGGTGGAAAAATAAATGTGCAAAGTCAATTTGGTCAAGGTTCAATATTTATGGTACAAATCCCACAAAAAATAAGTATTATGTCATTACCAACAAATAATGATTCATCTAAAGTTCAAACGAATTATACTCAAAATATAATAAGTAATAATGTTACTACTGAATCACAAAGTAATAGTTCGGACAATAATTTACAATTACAATCTGATTTAGATTATAAAAATAAAAGAGTATTGATAGTCGATGATAGTCCATTAAATATAAAAGTTGCAAAAAAGAATTTAGAAAGTTTTGGATTTAAAGTTGATGAATGCGATAGTGGTATAAAATGTTTAGAAAAGATTAATCAGGGAGAAAAGTATGATCTTATTTTGATGGATATAATGATGCCAGAAATGTCTGGGGAAACAACTTTATCAAAGTTGAAAGAAAATTCAAGTTTTAACACCCCAGTTATTGCTTTAACTGCTGATGCTGTTGCTGGTGCAAAAGAAAAGTATCTATCAGAAGGATTCAAAGATTATATTGCTAAACCATTTACTAAGGATCAAATTAAAGAAAAAATAGATATGATATTTTCAAATGATAATAAATAAGATGACTATATATATGTACTAGCATTATATATTTACATTGAGGAGGTGAACTATGTGGATAATTTCAATTTTAATTTATTCAAATATTACTATTACGTAGTTTTATATGGTGGTGTAACAAATGCCTCTAAAAATTTAAGAGTTGCTCAACCTTCTTTAAGTTTAAGTATTAAGAATTTAGAAAGTCAATTGAATAAGCAGTTAATAGATAGAAGTAGTAAGCAATTTCTTTTAACAGAAGAGGGAAAACATTTGTTTAATATTTTAAAACCCATGTTTGAAAGTATAGAAAAAAATATTCACTTTGAACAAGAAATAAAAAAGTATTCTGAAATTAATATAGGAATAAGATATAGTTATGCCAAATCAATTTTATTTGAATGTATTCAAATGTTTCAAGATGAATATCCAAAAGCAAAATTAAATATTGATTTATATTCAAAATTAGATTTCAATAAAGTTAAAAATGGTGAGTATGATATAGTTATTGATGATAATGAGTATATTAAACAATTAGAAAATGTTACTATTACTACTCTTTGTCATTTGCCAAATTATTTTGTATGTGGAAATAAATTATATGAAGAATATAAAAATGTATCATCAGTAGAAGAAATTGCAGAAACAATTTTTATTTCGCAAAAACCATCATTAAAAACAGGAAAATTTAGAGAATTTTGTTATAAAAATAATATAAGTTTTATAGAACCAATAAGTATAAATGAGTCTGATTTATATTATAAGTTATTGATAGATAATAAAGGTATAGGATTTTCTAATAAATTATTATTAAAAGAATATACTGACAATAAAATGTTATATAAGCTTAATATTAAAGAGAAAATTTTTGAAGATATAATTTCAATTGCTTGTATTAAAAAAGACAACATTATAGATGCCTTTGTAAAAATAGTATGCGCTTATATAAAAAAGGAGATGGAGTAAATGATTTTGTGGGATTTATATGATAGTAATTTAAATAATACTCATAAAACTGTTTCTAAAGAGGAAGATATACCAGATAATTATTATCATTTAGCATTGGAAATTTGGATAATTAACAGTAATGGCGAATTATTACTGCTTAGAAACACCATAGATTATTCAAAAAGATACCCTGGAAATTGGTGTTGTATAGGTGGAAATTTACAATCAGGTGAAGATACAGAAAGCAGTATTCGACGAATTATTAAAGAAAAAATTGGATTATCTTCTTCATATTCTATTGATTCAATATCTAATCCTATAAAACGAGATCCATATAAATATGCATATATTACTTGTTTTATTCATGCTGATATTGATATCAATCATATTGTATTTGAGGATAACGATTCAATGGAAGCTAAATTTGTTAATAAGGAAAAGTTAATAAAAATGTGCAATAATGGTGAAATAGCTTATTATTTAATATCACGTATTAAGCAAGAAATTATTCAATATGTAAAATAGAGAACTATAGGAAACTAATTTATAGTTCTCTTTATTATTTAAAAATCTTATATTGTTCATTAAAAAAATGTATTTTTAAAGTATTCATCATTTCTTTATAATATATGGAGTAGAGGTGATTGTATGTATCCTATTCCAAGTTCACTTGAAAGGCTTTTTGAAAATCAGCCATCAATAAAAAATAAAGTTAGGGGATTACCTAATTTGGGGAGTAGAATAGATGGAACTGGTTTCTCAAAAGATGTAAAAAAAATAGCAGATGTTTTTTCAATATATGGAAACGAACTATATCAATTAGAAAATGAAAGATTAAAATCAATGGAAACTAGATCATTAGGTGGAGGAAGTCCAATGAGAACTCCTATATTTCCTTTATGTCAAAATAAAATGTTAGAAACAATTTTATCAAACGATATGTCTGAATATCCTTTAGCAGCTGGTGATGAGAGTTCACGAAAGGAAATTGTGAAATACTTAGAAAAAGAAGGTTTTAAGAATTTGAATGGGTTGAATAAAGATAATGTTATATTCACAGTTTCAACAACTCAAGCTTTTAATATTCTTATGAAAGTGATTGCAAGACCAAATGATGTTATTTTGATGACTGGACCAAATTATGGATTATTTACTTTTGTTCCTGAAAGAAGTATTGGTGCAACAGTAGAAATATTACCCTTAAAAGAAGAAGATGACTGGTATGTTAATCCAGAAGATTTAGCAAAGCGTATTGATGAAATAAATGAAAAACTCAAGGAAGAGTATTCTTCAAAATTAGATTATGTTCCAAGAGTAGTTGCTTTTTTAAACGAAAATCCTCATAATCCATTAGGAAAGGTAATGAATGCTAAAAATAAGGAAATCCTTGATAAAATAGGCCAGGTTTGCTTAGATAAAGGTGTTTTTGTAATAGATGATATTATTTATAGAGACTTAACATACGATAGAAAAAACTTATCTTTGCCTATGGCGTCAAACGAAAAATTTTTTGACAATACGATTACAATGATGGGCTTATCCAAAAGTTATGGTCTTGCTTCATTAAGATCTGGCATGATTGTAGCAAATGAAGCGATTATAAGAGGAGTTAGAAATTATATATTTCAATCTATGGATTCTTCACCAATTCTTCAAGGAAAAGCTTTAGCAGGTGCATTTAATGCAACAAATGAAAGATATGAAGAATATGATAAATACTTTAATCCTATTATTGCTGAATATAAATATAGATTAGAATTATTAAAGGGTATGATTGAAGGTATAGATACTATTGAAGATAAAGAACAACGATTACTTGTGGAACAAGATATTAGAAAATACGCTTCATCAGAATTTAATGTTAAAAATTTATTAGAAGGAATTCCAGACGTTCATTTTGTAAATGGAACGATTCCAGAATCAGGCTTTTTTGCTTTATTAGATTATACAAAACTAAAAGGAAAAGAGTTTGAAGGTAGAACAATTTCTTCTGAAATAGAGCTTTTAAAATATATGTATGAGCAAGAAAAAATAAAAATTATTTTAGGGCAATCTATATCATGGCCAAACGAAGAACAATTAATTGGACGTGTAACTACTGCTCTTGGTAGAGATGAATTAGTGGATCACATAGGTGCTATGAATAAGTGTCTAAGAAAGTTGAAATAAATGAAAAAAGTAGCAATAGTATCATGTGACAGATGGATAGATAAAATAGATGAAGATAAACTTTTAAAAGCTGCTTTGAATAATAAAGGAATTGCAGCAGACATTATTTCTTGGCAAACCGACTCAATAGAAGGTTATGATTTGTTAGTTCTTCGTTCTGTGTGGGGTTATCAAAATGACTATTTTAATTTAAAAAATTGGTTAAGTGAAATAGAAAAGAAAAGAATTCATTTAGAAAATCAGCCGTCTATAATTTTAAATAATATTGATAAAGAAGTCCAATTTGATATTTTACAAAAAAATGATATTGACTATATCAAAACATTATTTGTCAAAAGTAAAGATTTTAGTCATTCTGAATTGAAAAGTATAATTGGAGAAAACGCACCTTATGTTTTAAAACCAACAATTTCTGGGAGTGGAGAGAATACCTTTTTGATAGATCCAAATGATACTTTAGGTGATATTCCTAATAAGATTTCTATGAATAATGCTGAAATAATATTTTCTAATCTTTTTAAAACTAATAATAATTGTAATTTGATGATTCAACCTTACGTTAGTGAAATTCAAAATGGGGAATACTCATGTATATTTATAGATGGTGAATTGACACATACAATGCTTAGATTTCCAAATATTTTTCATGACAAGAAGCATCCATATTTAGTAAAACCTCCTAAAGCTATAATTGATATGGCAAATAAGGTGGAAAAAATAAAACAATTTGGAGGTTATTTATATATGAGAGTTGATATGGTTTTAATAAATAATCAAGCAAAAATTATGGAAGTTGAGCTTGCTGAACCAGATTTATTGATAAAATATGTTGATGATTTAAATTTGCAAGATTCCATTGTTAAAACTTTTGCTAGAAAAATTGAAAGGAGAATTAAATAATATGAGCTCATGTAAGATTGTATTTACTGGTGGACCATGTGGTGGAAAAACAGAATCAATAGATTTATTTGCTAGTAGATTAATTGTTACTGGTAAAAAAGTAGCTATAGCCAATGAAACAGCACAATCATTATTATCACTTGATTATATGCCAAATAATAATATATCTTCTTTTGATTTTCAAAATTTATTATTTAAAATTCAATTTATAAAAGAATATCAATGTGAGAAAAAAGCAGATATTGTTTTATGTGATAGAGGATTATTTGATGGTAAAGTTTATATGAATCATGAAGAATTTGATAGAATGTTACGTTTGAATAAAGTAATGAACAATGAATTGTTATCTACTTATGATTTAGCACTTTATTTTAGAAGTATTGCTTATGAATATCCAAATGAATTTCATTTACAAAGAATATATGAAACACCAGAAATTGGAATAGAAAGAGACAAGCGGAGTTTAGAAATATGGCGTGAAAAGTTGCTATCTTTAAAATGTGATAATCTGCATGGATTTAAAAATAAGCAAGAAAGTTTGTATATTGAATTACTAGAATTTCTATCAAATTTTAATCCTAGCACAACGCATCAACTATCAGAATTTTATAATGATGAATATATTGCCTTTTTTAAAAAAGAAATTGATGAAATTATGAATCAATATGATTTTTCAGAAGAGGTAAAAATAAAAACTAGGAGGTTAGTAAAATGAAAACTTTATTGTATTTTGAAGAATATGAATCTGATTTATCTCATGCTTTATTAAAACGTACAGATTTTGTTCCAGCGATTATTAGGACAAATAAAAATATGAAATTTTTTACAGATGAATATTTAGAAAAAACAGCTAATGTTAAACATTATTTAATTGATTACTATAATGATATGGATGATGAAGTTTTAAAATTTAAAAACTGGTTGAAAAAAGAAAACATAGAGCTGGATTATTTTTTAAATGATTCTGAATACTATTTAGAGTTTGCTAATAAATTTGCTAGAAAGCTAGGATTAGATGCTCTAACAGACGAACAAATTGATTGGGTAAGAGATAAAGTATCAATGAAGCAGAAATTTAGAGAAATAGGATTAAATACTGTTGATTTTAAGGAAATAAATAGTAAAAAAGAGTTGATAGATTTCTTTATAAGAAATGGGGAGAAAAGAATCATTTTTAAACCTAGAAAAGGAATGAATAGTATTGATACTTATATGATTAATTCACTTGAAGATATAGATGCTTTAGATATAAATATTACGCCAGGCGATTATATGGTAGAAGATTTTTGCTATGATCATGAATGGTCAATAGAAAGTATTGTTCAAAATGGTAAAGTATTGGATTCTTATGTAACCTATTTACCAAATCCTACTATATGGGCAACAATTGCATGTGATTTGAATTGTCATATTACTGTTCCAAATATTCCAAAATATTTTAAATTTGTACCAAAAGAATTTATTCAACAAATAGTTACTGGAATGCATTTGAAAAATGGTGCAATGACAATAGAAGTATTCATTAGTAATGATGGTAATATTAAAGCAAGTGAAATGGGTTGGCGACTACCTGGTGGAAAAGCAACTCTTAATCATAGTTACTCTTATGGTATAGATATTTGCGATAAATTATTAGATATTGCAACTTCAAAGAACGTAACACTTGAATATAGGAATCCACTTGTAAGTGTTGGAGCATTATTTTTACCAAATAAAGAAGGAGTAGTAACATCTATGACTCCTTTGCAAGAACTTTTGAAGATGGATGGAGTTATTGATGGTGAAATGTTTGCTAAAATTGGCGAATATCAAAAGAAAAGAAGAGTTGGTAGTGATGCTTCAGGATGGCTTCAAGTATCAGGCAAAGACGAAACCGAAGTTTTAAATAGAATAAAAACAATTTTTAGTCATTATGAAATAGAAACTTCTTTGGAAAAAGGTGGGAGAAAATATGTTAAAAAAGTTTAATCGCATTGTAATATTTTTAACTATTGTAGTGGTATTATCAGGTTGTGGAGCAAAATTGATATCCATATCTTCTATAGATGATTTAAATGGTAGAAAAGTAGGAATTTTTACTGGTTCAGAGTATGATAGTATTTTAGAGAAAAACTTAAAAAATGCAATACCTTCTTACTATAATAGTTATAGTGATCAAATTTCTGCATTAAAATCAGGTAAGATTGATGGTTTTTTAACAGATGAACCTTTAGCTAAAGAAATTTTAAAAGAAAATACTGGATTAAAAATTTTGGGAGAAAAATTAACAGAAGATAGCTATGCTTTTGCAATTGATCCTTCAAAAAAAGAATTACAAGAACAAGTTAGTAAAGTAATTATAGAAATGAAAGATAATGGAAAATTAAAAGAGCTGGAAGATAAATGGATGGGGAATAATGAAGATGCTAAGGAGTTAGAAAATTATACTTATGATGATTCAAAAGGAACTATAAAGTTCGCAACAATATCAGGATCCGCTCCATTTGCTTATATGAAAAACAACAAGATTGTAGGGTATGATATAGATGTTATGTTATATATTTGCAAAGAACTAGGATATAAACTAGATATTGTTGATATGTCTTTTGATGCAATTCTTCCAGCATTGAAATCAGGGAAAGTAGATGTTTCAGGTTGCTCCATTATTGTAACAGAGGAAAGAAAAAAAGCAGTGTTATTTTCTGAACCAAATTATACTGGTGGAATTGTTGTTGTAGTAAGGGATAATTGATATGAGAAAAAATTTGAAATTTTTAACATACTTTATTGTAATAATATTTCTATTGTTTTTGCTATATTTCTTTAGAACTTCAATTTTTAATTTTCTTGTTGGTGTATATAGAAGTTTTTATAGAACATTGATAGAAGAAGAACGATATATTTTGATTTTAAATGGTTTAAAATCTACAATTCTTATTTCATTTTTTTCTATTATTTTTGGTAGTATCATAGGATTCTTATTATTTTTACTTAGAAGAAAAAATAAATTATTAAAAAATTTGATTAAAATTATGGTAAGTATTATACAAGGAATGCCAATTACAGTTTTATTATTGATATTCTATTATGTTATTTTTGCAAGTATAGATATAGAACCAATGATAGTTGCTATAATAACATTTTCATTATATTTTTCAGCTTATATTTCTGAAGTTTTTAGAGGAGCTTATTCTTCAATCAATAAAAATCAAATTATTTCTGCATATTCACTTGGCTTTAATAAAGTTCAAACTTTAAAATATATTATTTTTCCTCAATTGATGTCATATATAGTCCCTATTTTTAAAAATGAAAGTGTTTCGCTTATTAAATTAACATCAATTGCAGGCTATATTTCAATAATGGATCTTACAAAAGCTGGTGATATTATAAGGTATAGAACTTATGAAGCATTTTTTCCTTTAATATTTATTGCATTAATCTATTTTGTTTTATGTTTTATTATAAGCAAATTGCTCGATTTGGTTTATAAGAAGGTAAATCGTAGAAAGGAAAAAAGAATATGAAGAAAGAAGTAATATTAGAGTTAAAACAAATTTCTAAAAAATTTAATGATGAATTAGTGTTTGATAATATTAATCTCCAATTAAAAAAAGGTGAAGTTGTTTCAATTATTGGGAAATCTGGACAAGGAAAAAGTACACTTCTTAAATGTTTAAATCTTTTAGAAGAAATTGATAGTGGAGAGATATTATTAAATGGTAAAAATATTAAGAATCTAAATATTATTGAATTAAGACAAAGTATAGGACTTGTTTTTCAAGATTATAATTTATTTGAACATTTAAATGTGTTGGATAATTTAACAATAGGGTTAATTAAAATTAAAAAATATTCCGAAGAAAAAAGTAAAAAACTAGCAACAGAAATGTTAAAAAAGATAAGTTTAGAAAATAAAAAATATAGTTATCCAGATGAATTATCAGGTGGTCAAAAGCAAAGAGTATCTATTGCAAGGACATTACTAATGAAACCAAAAATTATCTTGTTAGATGAACCGACTAGTGCATTAGATGAAGAGGTAAAGAATGAGGTTTTAAAATTGATAATGGAATTGGTTAAGGAAGATATGACGTTAATCATTGTTTCACATGAACAAGAATTTATTAGTAAAATTTCAGATAGGATTTTCAAATTGGAAAAACATAATTTACTGGAAATAAAAAAATAGTTTTACGAAAGTTGTGTTAATATGGGAACGGTTATATTTGTTGGAGGAGCAACTGCAAGTGGTAAAAGTACATTAGTAAAAGAATTAAATACACAAATACCAAATAGTCAAATGTATAGGAGATATCAAGGTTTCTTTGATATTGCAAAAGAAAAAGGTATTAGTAACGATGAAATATTTAATCAAGTTGAATCTTATGAAGTTGATGATTGGTTCGTAAATAAATGTTGTTCTACTGATATTTTGATTTCAGATGTTCATTATGCAGTTCAAATGAATCGTGATGTAGAAGATCAAAATGTTAATATTTATCAAGATTATGTAGGAACCATTTCAGATGATTTAATACAAAAATTACTAGCATCAGGTATTGAAATTATAGCTATACATTTATCTTGCAATCCAAATACTTGTTTAAAAAGAGCAAAAGAAAGATTTAATAAGCATGAAAAAGGGTTAAGAGCAAAATCACTTTTAGATGTTGAATTAGAAAATAATGCAGAAAAAAGGGAGTGGTTGAAATTATGCTCAATATCAGGTGTGAAAAGCTTAGAGTTAAATTCTGACTTAATGAATCCTAATGAGCTTGTAGACTATTGTTTAGATATTCTTTCTGAATCTACTAAAAAAACTCTATGTAAAAGAAATCGAAAACCTATGGTATAATAGAAAAGAGAGGTGGTTACTTTGAAAGAAGTTATATATAATTATGATTATTTAACAGAAGAAGATATTACAGAAATTGTTATTAGAATGAAAGCTTTAATCATAAATTCTGATAATATTTATATTGGAAATGAAAATGGAATCTTCCAGTTTCCAGGAGGTCATTTGGAAGAGGGAGAAACTTTCAATGAATGTTTAAAAAGGGAAGTTTTAGAAGAAACAGGAATTATATTAGAGGATAAGGAAATTGAACGTCCTTTTATGAAAGTTACTTTCCTTAATAAAGATTGGCCTGAAGTAGGTAAAAACAGAAAAGCCGAAATATATTATTATGTTATTAAAACGGATAAAAAACCAGATTTATCGAGAGTAAAATATACAGAACATGAAAAAGCAGGTAATTTTAAAATTGAAGAGATTCCATTAAAATTTGCTATTGATAAGATAAGAGAAAATATTCCAAATAATGAAAAAAATAAAGTGATTTCTCCAGATATGATTTCTGCAATAGAAGAATATTTAAAACAGAGTGAAGAGTAAAATGAAATTTATAGAAAAGATTTATAATCCTGATAATCTAATAGATGATGATATTACAGAAACTACTACAAGAGCAAGAGGTATTATTATAAACTCACAAGCAGAGATATTATTATGTTATTCAAATGGGTTATCTCATTATGAATTTCCAGGAGGACATTTAGAAGAAAATGAAACATTATTGGACGGATTAAAAAGAGAAGTTTTGGAAGAGACAGGAATAGAATTAGAAAACATAGATATTAGTCTTTTTTATGTCATAAAATATTATTGCAAAAATTATTGTGGAACAAAAAAGAATAGGTTAGTAGAAATATATTATTTTATAGTAAGGACAGATCAGCATTATAATTTAGATAATTTAAGATTGGATCAACAAGAATTAAATGAAGAATATGAATGCGTATATATTCCTACAGAAAAATTAAAAGACATACTCCTTGAAAATAAAAAAACGACAAAAGAGAATAATACAGCTTTAGATGATATGTTGTTAGTATGGGATGAATATCTAAGAAAGTTTAATGGTGAATAGCATGGAAGATTATGATATTTTTAATGAAATGATTGATATTCAAAATAAAAAATGTATTATGATGTTTGAAGATGATGAAAATTTTATTACTAATAATATTTTAAATAGTGATTTTGAGTTTATGCCTTTTAGATTGTCTTACAATCTTTCTAATTATTCTTTAGAATATATTGCCAAAACTAAAGAACTTTTTACCTATTATTATAACGATAAAAATAGTTATAAAAATGAATTATTAAGATTAAAAAAACACTTTGTTCATTTTAGACGTTTTCCCTTTATTGTTTATATACCTAAATCTATTGAAAGTTTTGAAAACATAATAAAAATGTTTGTTGATTTAAATATCGAATGTGTGTTTAATAAAGAACAATTTTTAAAAAAAATTAACAACAATGAAAAACTTATTTTAATTGATATTGATGGTACTTTAAGAAATACAAATGGAAATATTTCTAAGAAAACCAAAAAAGTAATAAACCAGTTGCAAAAACAACAGTGTCATATAGTTTTATGTACTGCTAGGCCAAAATATTATGCAATAAAAGTTGCTCAAGATATCACAGCTAATGAATTTGTTATTTCTTCCAATGGAGCGGAAATTTATGATATTAAAAGTAAAAAAACTCTTTCTAATACTTTTATGAAACAACAAGATATATATCTTCTTATTGAATATGCAATCAAAAAAAAATTACGATTTATATTAACCACTAATAATGGAGAATATGTGACAAAAAAAATAAGAAATAGAAATCAAATAATTATTGACTTAAATAATTATCAACAACAGCTAGCTAATATAAACGTAAATCAATGTATGTTTATAGATAAAAAACAATGCAAGATCAAGAAAGCCAAAGAATATGTAATGAATTGTAATAGCTTGAATATTGTTAATGAAATTAAAGATGACGATTCTTATGAAGAAAAATGGTTCAGTATTGGTAGCCAAAGTTCTTCTAAAGGTAATGCGTTAAAATATTTAGCAGATTTTTTAAGTATCCCTTTAAAAAATACTATTGCTATTGGAGATGATAAAAATGATATTTCGATGTTTCAAGCAAGTGGCTTTAGTGTATCTGTTGGCAATGCTTTAGATGATGTAAAAAAATATACTCAATATGTAACATTATCTAATGATGAAGAAGGAGTAGCATTATTTTTAGAAAAAGTATTAAATTTTATTTCTTTTAATAAGAAAGATTAATGAAAAAATAGTAAATAATTTTGAGTTTCCGTAAAAAATAAAAAGTTAGAAAATGTTAATAATTTATTCTAACTTTTTTGCTTAAAAATAGGTGCAAAACCCTTCATAATTTGGTAAAATTTAATTGACTAAAATAATTTATCAAAAACAAATTAATGGAGATGTATACATTAATTACAATAACGAACGAAATTCAGTGGGAAAGTGTCTATTTTTCTAAAAAATGTCAAAAGGATTATCAAAATCAAATAAAAAGTTTCTCGGGGATATGATTTATGGTATAAGTGCAAGTAAAGATGTAAAAATATCTAAAATTGCTGGACAATTATATGAAGGTATAAAATTAGATAATACAATAGAAAGACTTTGTTTATATTTAGAAAGTTTTGATGTTAAGAATAAAACAAAAGAAAATTATTATAGACATCTAAGAACAATGATACCAGAATATTCAATAGGAATATTTGATAATAGTGATATAACGAAAATATATGGAAAGGTTTGAAGATTTTGATTTGGTAAAGGATGCAAGTAATCCAAAAGAAAAGTTATAAACCAGGATATCATGTGTGTAATGCAGTAATACTAACTAAAATATGAAACAACCAGCGCCAGTATATAGCAAAATATATCTTAAAATTTTAAAAATACGGAAACTTAAAACTTATTTTTGTCTTTTTTATTTAAATTATAGTATAATATAATTATTAATTTAATTGTTTTATTAAAAACGGAGGTAAAAATATGTATAATTTTACGGAAATAGAAAAAAAATGGCAAGATTATTGGGAAAAAAATGAAACTTTTAAAACTGATATTTGGGATTTTTCCAAACCTAAATTTTATGTTCTTGATATGTTTCCTTATCCTTCAGGAGTAGGTCTTCATGCTGGGCATCCTGAAGGATATACAGCAACTGATATTGTTGCACGAATGAAAAGAATGCAAGGTTATAATGTTTTACATCCGATGGGTTATGATTCTTTTGGATTACCCGCGGAACAATATGCGATATCTACCGGTAATCATCCAGCCAAATTTACCGAAAATAATATTAAAACATTTCAAGGTCAATTAAAAAGACTTGGGTTTTCTTATGACTGGGATCGAGTAGTGTCGACTAGTGATCCAGCATTTTATAAATGGACGCAATGGATATTTAAAAAATTATATGAAGATGGTTTAGCTAAACAAATAAATATGCCTGTTAATTGGTGTGAAGAATTAGGAACAGTTTTGGCTAATGATGAAGTAATAGATGGTAAAAGTGAAAGAGGAGGGTATCCTGTTGTTCGAAAAAATATGAAACAATGGGTTATTGATATCCCTAAATATGCAGAAAAGTTACTTACGGGTTTAGATAATATTGATTGGCCAGAATCAACCAAAGAAATTCAACGAAATTGGATTGGTAAGTCCGAAGGTGTTGAAGTTGAATTTCAAATAAAAGATGGTGGCAAATTTTCGATATTTACAACTTGTATTGAAACTATTTATGGTATAACTTTTATGGTTTTTGCCCCTGAACATAAATTAGTTGATGAGTTAAAGGATAGAATTAAAAACTGGGATGAAGTGGTTAAATACCGCGAAGAAACCGCTAAAAAAAGTGATATTGATCGTGCTGAGGTAAATAAAGAAAAAAGTGGAGTCATATTGGAGGGAATTTGGGCTATAAATCCAGTTAATGGTAAAGAAGTACCAATATTTTTAGGTGATTTTGTTTTAGCTAGTTATGGAACTGGTGCGGTAATGGCTGTTCCTAGTCATGATCAAAGAGACTTTGAATTTGCTCAAGAACATAATATTCCGATGATTCAAGTTATCGCGGGCGAAGATACTAGTTTAAAGGCTTTTGAAAAACAAGAATATTTAGGAAAAAATTGCAAATTGATAAATAGTGATGAATTTACAGGTTTAACTGTAGAAGAAGCTAAAGTAGCTATTACTGATAAATTAATAAAAATGGGTTGTGGTAAAAGAAAAGTAAATTACCGACTTCGGGAATGGATTTTTGCTCGTCAAAGATACTGGGGAGAACCAATTCCTATCGTTCATTTAGAAAATGGTCAAGATGTTGCTTTGGATGATAGTGAACTACCTTTAGTCTTACCTGATGTTTATGACTATAAAAGTAAAAATGGTAAAGCACCTTTAGAAAATGCTACCGAATGGAAAAATGTGGAAATCAATGGCATTAAAGGTGAAAGAGAAACATCTACTATGCCAGGTTCAGCTGGTTCTAGTTGGTATTTTTTAAGATATATTGACCCTCATAATGATGAAAAAATTGCTAATCCCGATTTAATTAAACATTGGATGCCAGTTGATTTATATGTAGGGGGACCAGAACATGCCGTAGGTCATTTATTATATTCGCGGATGTGGAATAATTATTTATATGATTTAGGCATTGTGAATGTTAAAGAACCATTTCAAAAATTAGTTCATCAAGGCATGATTTTGGGTGCAAATGGCATTAAAATGGGCAAACGTTTCCCGGAATATGTTGTTAATCCGGATGATGTTATAAAGCAATATGGAGCTGATACTCTAAGGATGTATGAAATGTTCATGGGACCATTAGAGGCTGATAAACCTTGGAATGATGAAGCAGTTAATGGTATTAGTAAATTTTTAAATCGCGTTTGGCGTTTATATAATGAAGAAGCTAAAGAATTTCAAGATAATCCGAACTTAGATAAAATTTATAATCAAACTGTTAAAAAGGTAACAGAAGATTATGAATCATTGAATTTTAATACAGCTATTTCGCAAATGATGATGTTTGTCAATGCTGTTTATAAAGAAAAAACTTGGAATTTAGAATATGCCAAAAATTTCTTAAAATTATTAAATCCAATTGCTCCTCATATTACTGAAGAAATATGGCATAAAATATTTAAAGAAGAAAAAACAATGGCTTACGAAAGTTGGCCAAAATATGATGAAGCTAAAACTATTGATAATGAAATAACTATTGGAGTACAAGTAAATGGTAAATTAAGAGGCGATATTACCATAACTAATGATATGAGTAATGATGATATTTTAAAAAAGGCCTTAAATCACGAAAATGTTTTAAAATATACGCAAGATAAAGAAATTGTTAAAACTATAGTTATTCCTCAAAAAATAGTTAATATTGTTATAAAATAAAATTTGAAAGGAGGTTTTATAATGGCAAGAATACTGACAGGATTAAAACCCACAGGAGAAATAACTTTGGGTAATTATATTGGCGCAATAAAACAAATGATAACTTATCAAGAAAAATATGATTCTTTTATCTTTGTCGCAGATTTACATGCTTTAACGATTCCCCAAGACCCATCTTTATTAAAAAGCCGAATTAAAAGTTTCATTGCAATGTATATTGCCTGTGGTATTGATCCTGCGAAAAATACCATTTATATTCAATCAGAAAATCCTTATATCCCCGCCATTTCCTATTTATTAGAATGTCATACTAGTTATGGCGAAGCAAGTCGAATGATTCAATTTAAAGAAAAGAGTCGGCAAAATCGTAATTTTTCGGTTGGTTTATTAACATATCCTATTTTAATGGCTAGTGATATTTTATATTGTGATGCTGATTTTGTACCAGTAGGAATTGATCAAAAACAACATGTAGAATTAGCTCGTAATATCGCGGAAAGATTTAATAACCGATATGAAAATACTTTTGTTGTTCCAGAAGTATTAATTAGTGAAGCCGGAACTAAAATTAAAGATTTGAAAGATCCTACTAAAAAAATGAGTAAATCAGAAAGTAATCCTCAAGGGGTAATAAGTATGTTCGATAGTCCAATAGATATAACATCTAAAATAATGAAAGCTACAACTGATAGTGATAATGTTATTAAATTTGATGAAGAAAATAAACCGGGAATATCTAATTTAATGAATATTTTAAGTGTAATAGATAATATTTCTTTAAATGAAATTGAAGAAATGTTTAAAGGTAAAGGTTATGGTGAATTTAAAAAATATGTAGCTTTAAAGGTAAGTAATCATATTAAGAAAATTCAAGATCGCTATGAAAAAATTATTAATAGTAAAGAGTTAGATGATATTTTAAATAAAGGTAGAGAAAAGTCAATTAATTTAGCTAAAGAAAAATATCAATTAATGTGTGAAAAATTAGGAACCATTAGATAAGAAATATAAATATATTAATGTAGAAGGTGAAGTATTTTGAATAAGAAGTATGAAATAGTTTTTTATAGTATATTAGTTATTATTGGTTTAGTAATAGTTGGTTTAATTATACGTCATGATTATTTTTTAGAAAGTGAAATTAATAATGATTATAATAATCCTTATTCTGAAGTAACAAGTGAAGAAAGTAATTTAGAAAATGATAAAACTTTAAACAATGAGCAAGGAGAAAACTTAGAAAATAATAGTAATAATTCTATAGAAACTAACAATAAAACCGATGATAATTTATCAGTAGATAAACAAGACGAAAATAATTCTAATAATAATACTAGTACTAATAATAATAACGATAGCAATAGCAATAACACTGTTAATAATAATAATAATAATAACAGCAATAATAATTCATCTAATTCTAGTAATGTTATAGATAGTTCTAATAATGATTCTAATAAAGAACAAGAAGAAAATATTAGCTATAGTAATAAAGATTTAATAGTTATTAATGAGCTAAATACTTTAGAAAAAAATACAACAAATGTTTTGGCTGAAAATAACACAGGTGTTTTAGATAAAGCCAAAGGAGTTTTTATTTCTTTAGTTGATTTTTGTTTCTTTGATGGTGAAATTAAAGGTATCACTTTTGATGAATTAACTACTAAAGGTAAAGAAAAAGTTTTACAAATCGTAAATAAAATAGATGAAAAAATAGAAAATAAATTTCCTGGTTATAAAGAAAAAATAACTACGAAAACCACTTCGGCTTTTAATAAAGCTAGTTCATTAATAAAAAAAGGGGCTAATAATATTAATGAATTTGCTAAAGATAAATTAGGTGATGAAAATTATCAAGCAATGATTGAAGAAAAAGATGAATTAGTATTATATACTAAGAATGCTTGGAATTTAGTTAAAAATTTTTCTTCAAATATTTGGCAAAAAACTAAAGATAAATTAACTAAATGGTATGAAAATTTTAAAAATAATTAGTTCAAATATAAAAGTTTGAACTTTTTTATTTAGTATGGTATTATTATTAATAGATAATAAGGAGTGATTGATAGGTATGATGAATAAAATTGATAAAAAGAAGTTATTAATAATTGGTGGGGGACTTATTCTTTTAATTATAATAATTGTTCTATTAATATTTGTATTTAATAAAAATGAAGAAGAAAATAAAGTAATGCTAAAGCTAGATAATATTGTTTCTGATAAATATTGTGAATTAAAATTAGATGATACGGAAGATTATCACATTTATTATATTTTAAATATTGATTTGGATAATGAACGAGTATTATCAACGCAAACTACGGTTCGGATGGAATATTTTAATGAAGAAAGTTATCAAACAAATAAAGAAAATGGTGATTTTCCTGGAAACTATGTTTATGATGATAAAACCAAAACTATATTATATGAAATTGATGACAAAACAGATTTTACTAAAGATGAAAAAGGTGAAGAATTAATTTTAAATTATGATGAATACAAAACCTCTTTAGAAGAAGCTTCATACGTTTGTTATTAAAAGGAGAATATAAATGGAAGATAGTACTAATGAAATAATAGAAATTGATGAAGAAGAAAATGAAATAGTCTACGATAATAAAGAAAATGAGGAAGAAAAAGTAAAGAAAAAGAAACCTAAAAAAAATAGAGGATGGCATAATTTAAGTAAAAAGAAAAAAATATTAATTATAGTTATTCCTATAATAGTTTTAATTATAGTAGGTGGAATTTTATTATACTTTTTAGTCTTTAAAAAAGAAGAAGAAAAAAGACTAGAAGAACCTGAAGTAATTGTAGAAAAAAATAATTATCGCTATGAAGATGGAACTTTAGTATTTTTAGATTCTAATAAAAAAGAAATTGGTAGATATGAATGTCAAAATAAAGATGAAGATAAATGTTATATTGCCTATTATAGTAGTGAAGATAGTTTTGATATAACTAAAAAGGTTTATAGTAATAATAAGGGAATAAATGAATATAGTGATATTTTTAATCAAAAGTATGTTTTTATTTATGATAGTGCCGTACTTGATAGTAATACTATAATTTTATATAATTTAAAAGATAATGCTAAAGAAGAAGAATATGCTAGTATAAAAGCTGTAAAAGATAATTATCTTATTGTTAAAAATAAAAGTGATAAATATGGTTTATTAGAATTAAATGATACGGTAAATACTATAATTGATTTTAATTATGATTATTTAGCTTATTTACCTGATAAAGATAATTTAGTAGCTAAAAATAATGATAAATCAAAGATAATTGATTATAATAACCAAAGCCTAAGTAAAGAAATGGAAGGTAATATTAAAAATTATAATGAAAAGTATATAAGTGTCGAATTAAATAAAGATTATAAATTATATGATTATGCAGGAAATAAAGTAATTGATAAAGAAAGTGATTTTTATACTTTTAAAGATGGTTATATAATTTTAATAAATAATAAAAAAGTATATGCCTATGATGATAATTTAAATTTACTTAATTACGATGGAATAAAATTAAGTAGTAGTAATTATAATAAAAAAATAGTCTTTGATGAAGATTTAAAAGAAATAAGTCGCGATGAAGGATTTAATATTGAAACTAGTAATAGTTCTATAAGAATTAGTGAAGATAATGAAATACTTAAAGAAATAAATGTTTATGAAGGAAAATTAAATAATAAATTTCAATATGTAAGTTATTATGATGGTATTCTTTATATATTTAAAGATTCAACTAAAAAAGAATTATTAGGAAAATATATTTGTACGAATAAAAATATTGTAAATAATAGTACTACAGAATTAAATAATTGTTTTATTGGAAAAGAAGAATTGTTATTAAATAGATCAAGTAATAGTGAAGAAATATCTTATTTACCAATATTTAATAATCGTTTTGCCTTTATAAATGATACTAATAATAAAGATATTAATAATATAATATTATATGATTTTAGTAAAAGTAATCCTTTAGAAGCCAAGTTAGCTACTTATAAAAAAGTAGATGCCGGTTTTTATAAAAATGTAACTGATACGGAATATGTTAATACTACTGATCGGGTGGTAATGGCTGAAAATACGAGTGATAACTATGGTTTAATTAGAATAGAAGCCAAAAGTGTAGGAGGGTTAATTGCTTTCCAAGAAAATCAAGATAGTAGTAATAGTAAAAAAGAAAATATTTTAGGTAATACTAAGATGATTAAATATTTAGGCAATAATATTTTAGTTAGAAGAAATGATAATAGGTATGTAGTATATGATAAAACTGGAGATAATGTTTTAGGTTATGCTTCAAATGAAATTGTTGATATTAATAATAAAGCTTTAGTAACTAAAAATAATGATTCTTTGACAGTAACAGATTTATATGGAGGAAAGATACTTAAAGCTAGTTTACTTTATGTCGATTTACAAAAAAATTATTTTATTACTATAGATAAAAGTCGCGAAATTGAAGTAACTGATTATAATGGCAGAGAAATATTAGTTGGAGTTTCTTATACTGTCGATGAATCTGAAGAATTTTCTAAAAGTTATGAAATAGTAGGAGATTATACAATTAGGTTTGGTGGCCGTGATTGGGATTTATTGAGGTAAGAAAATGAAAAAAACAAAATCAACTTTATATACAATGATAGGATTATTAGTTATTTTGTTACCATTAACTATTATTGGAACATATCGCCATATAGCTAATAGAAAAGTAGATGAAATAGTTGATAATCCTAATCATGAATTTTATTATCAAGGCAGATTATACTTTTATAATGATGCTTTAGAACTTTTAGGTACTTATAATTGTCAATCTGATGATTGTGGACATATAATTACCAATATTACTGACAATAATTATAATTTGGATTATTATGAAGGAGATAAAGAATATTTAGATTTTCAAAACGATAATTTTGTTTTTATTAAAGATGGATATTATAACTATTTATATAATATCAAAACTAGTAGTGTTTTAGTTAGTTATGAAGAATTGAAAGATTATCATACGGATTTAGAAAATAATTTACTTATTGCTAAACAAGGAGGTAAATGGGGAGTAATTAGCCTAGATACAATGACTAATGTATTACCTTTTAAATATTCTTTTATTGGGTTACCTAATAAAGTTAAAGGTGGAGTTTTAGAAACTAAGAATTTTATTATTTATACTGATAATAGGTGGTATATATTTGATAATGAAGGTACGGCTTTGAGTCAAGGTTTATTAGATCCTATTAAAAACTTTACAAGTAAATATATTTTAACGACAACTAATAAAATATACGATTATAAAGAAGCCTTAATACCATTTGATACTTCATATAAGCAAATGGATATTATCGACGATTATTTTGTAGTTTTATTACCTAATAATGTTTTGACTGTTTATAGCGATATAGCCGCGGGAACAGTTGCTGGAAGAGCTGTAATAGGTGAATTTAGTGAAATAAAATATGAAATATTAGATAATAATTTAATTGTTTATGGTGATGGAACCATGGCTACAAGTATTGCATTAAGTTAAATTATTTGATAAAATAATTTTATTACGAAGAAATTTGAGGAGTATAATAATATAATAATCTAGAGATTTAGTGGTTGGTGGAAACTAAAATATTATTTATTAGAAGGTTGCAAAGGGAGTAATAAGCAGAAGTGCTATAAAACTATAATTAAGAATAAAGAAAGGATGGTACCGGGCTTTAAGCCCTCCTTGGTAGCATTCTTTTATTTTTGGAGGTTTTTATGTTAGATAAAAAGTATAATCATTTAGAAACAGAAAAAGATATTTATGAAAAATGGCTAAAAAATGGTTATTTTGAATGTGGTAAAAATGGAGGCAAACCATTTACAATTGTAATACCACCTCCGAATGTGACGGGAAAATTACATTTAGGTCATGCTTGGGATGTAGCTATTCAAGATGCCATCATTAGATATAAAAGAATGCAAGGATTTGATACATTATGGTTACCCGGGATGGATCATGCCGCTATTGCGACTGAAGTAAAAGTTGTCGAAAAATTAAAAAAAGAGGGTATTGCTAAAAGAGACTTAGGCCGGGAAGGATTTTTGCAAAAAGCTTGGGAATGGAAAGAAGAATATGCTGAAAATATTCGCAAACAATGGGCTAAATTAGGCTTAAGTTTAGATTATCGCAAAGAAAGATTTACTTTAGATGAAGGATTAGAAAAAGCTGTTCAAAAAGTTTTTATAGATTTATATAATGAAGGTTTAATTTATCGGGGCGAAAGAATTATTAATTGGGATCCTGTTAGTGAAACCGCTTTATCTACTGAAGAAGTAATATATAAAGATGTTAAGGGGTATTTTTATCATTTAAAATATCCTATAGTTGGAACCGATGAATATTTGGATGTAGCAACTACAAGACCAGAAACTATGTTTGGTGATACTGCTGTTGCGGTTAATCCTAAAGATGAAAGATATCAAAAATATATAGGTAAAAAAGTATTACTTCCTATTGTTAATAAGGAAATACCAATAATCGCGGATATTCATGCTGACCCAGAAAAAGGAACTGGTTGTGTTAAAATAACTCCCGCGCACGATCCTAATGACTTTGAAGTTGGACAAAGACATAATTTAGAAAAAATCATTGTTATAAATCCTAATGGAACAATGAACGAAAAGGCAGGAATTTATAAAGATTTAGATCGCTTTATTTGCCGAGAAAAATTAGTTCAAGATTTAGAAAAACAAGGATATTTACTTAAATTAGAACCAATTACGCATAGTGTAGGGCATAGTGAAAGAACTGGGGTAATGATTGAACCTTATTTATCAAAGCAATGGTTTGTAAAAATGCGTGAACTTGCCGATAAAGTATTAGAAAATCAAAAAAATAAAGATACGAAAGTTAATTTTGTTCCTAGTCGTTATGAAAAAATAATGAATCATTGGATGGAAATAACTTATGACTGGTGTATATCTCGACAACTTTGGTGGGGACATAGAATTCCTGCTTGGTATAAAGGTGAAGAAGTAAAAGTTTGTGTAGAATCTCCGGGTGAAGGTTGGCATCAAGATGAAGATGTTTTAGATACGTGGTTTTCTTCTGCCTTATGGCCTTTTGCTACTTTAGGATGGCCAGATGAAACTCCGGACTTCCATAAATATTTTCCTACTTCAGTATTAGTAACTGGTTACGATATTATTCCATTTTGGGTTAATCGGATGACTTTCCAAAGTTTACATTTCACGGGAAAACGACCTTTTGAATATTGCTTAATTCATGGCTTAATTAGAGATAAAGAAGGTCGAAAATTTAGTAAATCTTTAGGTAATGGGGTTGATCCTATGGATGTAATTGATAAATATGGAGCCGATGCTTTAAGATATTATCTAACAACATCAACTGCTTTAGGAACCGATATTAAATATGATGAAGAAAAAGTTGCCTCAACTTGGAACTTTATTAATAAAATTTGGAATGCTAGTCGTTTTGTTTTAATGAATTTAGAAAATGAAACTGAAGATATACCTTTAAATAATGTGGATAAATGGATTTTAACTAAGTATGAAGAAACTATTAAAAATGTTACAAAATTTATGGATCGTTTTGAATTTCAAAATGTCGGAAGTATTCTTTATGATTTTATATGGTCAGATTTTTGTGACTCATATATTGAAATGGCTAAATTTAATTTAAATAGTAGTTCAACAATAAATACATTGAAAGAAATATTAATAGGTATATTAAAAATGTTACATCCTTTTATGCCTTATGTAACTGAAAATATATATACGGAATTAACTAAAGATGAAAGTATTATGATTAGTTCGTATCCTATTTATGATAAAACTAAAGTATTTAAAAAAGAAAAAGAACAAATTACTAATGTCTTAGAATTTGTAACTAAAGTTCGAAATTTAAAACAAGAAAATACCATGGGTAAAAATTATAAAATTAGGTTAGAAGTATCTGATAATGAAGAGTTAATAATTAAGCTTTTAAAGTGTCAAGAACAATTAGCCAAATTAAGTGATTATAATTATACAATTAATGTAAAAGATTATAAAGCCTATATAGAATATGAAAAAGTATTAACAGCTGAAGAAAAAGAAAAAATAGAAAAAGAAAAAGAAGACTTAATAGCTAGTATCAAAAAAAGAGAAGCTTTGCTTAATAATCCTAATTTTACTTCTAAGGCTCCTAGTAATTTAGTTTCAAGTGAACGGCAAAAATTAGAAGAAGAAAAAAAGAAATTAGAAACATATAATTAAAAAAGAAAAATATCAAGGATTGACCTTGATATTTTTCTTAAATTGAAACAAAAAGTGCTATCAGATATAGTTCGAATGTTTTCCCTTTTTACTAATTTTTGAAAGGAGAAATAGATTATATTTGCATACCTAATAACATTTTTACAAATATAATATACCTTATTTTGGTAAAAATTGCAAGTAAAAATGGTAAAAAATGTTAATATTAGCACTTGGACTTGACAAGTGCTAATATTTATAATAAAATATTTAGTGTTTAGGAGGGGATAAAAATGCCTATGGATAATAATGAAGAATTGCAAAATGTTTTAGAAAAATATGGACGAGATATTACGAAAAACGTTCAAGATAACAAAGTTGATCCGGTTATAGGAAGAGATGAAGAAATAAGAAATGTAGTTCGAATTTTATCTCGTAAAAGTAAAAATAATCCTGTGTTAATTGGAGAAGCTGGAGTTGGTAAAACTGCCATTGTCGAAGGATTAGCCCAAAGAATTATTAAAAATGATGTTCCTAATAGTTTAAAAAATAAAAGAATTTGGGAATTAGATTTAGGTTCTTTGGTCGCGGGAGCAAAATATCGTGGGGAATTTGAAGAAAGACTAAAAGCCGTTTTAAAAGAAATAAAAGATTCTAATGGCGATATTATTATGTTTATTGATGAAATACATATGATTGTTGGTACTGGCGTCGAAGGAACTATGGATGTTTCTAATATGCTTAAACCTATGCTTGCTCGGGGTGAAATCCATGTTATTGGGGCTACTACTTTAAATGAATATCGAAAATATATTGAAAAGGATGGAGCCTTAGAAAGAAGATTCCAAAAAGTTTTAGTTACGGAACCGACGGTAGAAGATACTATTACTATTTTGAGAGGTTTAAAGGAACGTTTTGAAATTTATCATGGTGTAACAATTAAGGATAATGCTTTAATTGCTGCTGCTACTTTGGCTAATAGATATATAACAGATCGTTTTTTGCCAGATAAAGCTATCGATTTAATTGATGAAGCTTGTGCTACTATTAAAATGCAACTTGATAGTGTGCCTGTAGAACTTGATGAGTTAACTAGAAAAATAATGAGTCTAGAAATAGAAAAACAAGCTTTGAAAAAAGAAAAAGATGAACTATCTTTAAATAGGATAGCTAAAATTAATAAAGAATTAGATTCATTAAAGATAGAAGAAGCAAATTATCGCCAAATATGGCAAGAAGAAAAAAATCAAAAAGAAGCGATTAATAAGAAAAAAGAAGAATTAGAACAAGCTCGTTTTGATTTAGATGTTGCTTTAAATAATTATGATTTAGAAAAAGTTGCTCGTTTAAAACATGGTAAAATTCCAGATTTACAAAAAGAGTTAAATAATTTACAAGAAAATAATAAAAGTAATTTATTAAAAGATGTAGTTGATGATGAAAGCATTGCAAGTATTATTTCTAAATGGACGAAGATTCCTATTGCCAAATTAGTAAGTAGTGAAAAAGAAAAATTATTAAATTTAAGTGAGCGATTAAAAAAACGGGTAATGGGTCAAGATGAAATTTTAGATATTATTAGTGAAGCTATAATTAGAGCGCGAAGTGGTATAAAAGATCCTAATCGGCCAATTGGCTCTTTTATCTTTCTAGGTCCAACTGGAGTTGGAAAGACGGAAGTCGCTAGAAGTTTAGCTTATGAGTTATTTGATGATGAAAGACACATGGTACGGATAGACTGTAGTGAATATATGGAAAGCTTTAATGTTTCCCGTTTAGTAGGTGCACCTCCAGGATATGTAGGTTATGATGAAGGCGGAACTTTAACAGAAGCTGTGCGACGTAATCCATATAGTATTGTCCTTTTTGATGAAATAGAAAAAGCCCATAAGGATGTTTTAAATATCTTACTTCAAATTTTAGATGATGGCCGTTTAACTGATAGCCAAGGAAGAACTGTTGATTTTAAAAACACGATTATAATAATGACTAGTAATTTAGGTAGTGAATTTATCTTGGATGAAGAAAAAAATAGTAAAGAATTAGTTATGAATAAAGTTCGCGAAACTTTTCGTCCCGAATTTATTAATCGAATTGATGAAATTTTAATATTTAATCCTCTTAGTGAAGAAACTATTTCCGATATTTTAATGAAAATAATTAAGGAAATTGAATCTCGATTAAGTGATAATAATATTACTATTCTATTAACTCCTAGAGCTAAAAGTAAAATAATTGCTGAAGCTTTTGATGTAAGATATGGAGCTCGTCCTATAAAACGATATGTTACTAAAAATATAGAAACTTTAATAGCTCATGAATTAATTTTAAATAATATTAAAGTAGGTCAAAAATTTACAATTGATGTTGCTAATAATAAATTTGTAATTATGTAAAAAAATGACGAGGCTATTTATTGTCCTCGTCTTTTCATATTATCAAAGCAATTAAATCGCTTTGACATTATTATTATAGTCAATTATAAATTATTTATACTAAAAAACTGCATTAATTATGCAGCTTTTTTACTTTTATTTATTGTTCTTGCTTCTCTTGCGGAAAGTATAACTTTTTCTCCATTAATAGTCTTCTTTTGTAAATTAGGTTTTTGCTTCATCTTAGTAGCATTTAAAGCATGACTTCTTCTATTTCCGGTTAAAGGTTTTTTTGTCGTAATCTTTGTCGCCATAATAATATTCCTCCTTTTTCTTACATTTAAAACTATAACATTTTATGTTCCTATTGTCAAATAAATTATTGTTTTCATTAAATAAAAAGTTAATTTCCCGATTTTTTATAACTGGGAAGTTACATTTGTAAATAACTTGTATATTTATATA